>NZ_JBYTAE010000106.1:0-17767 GCF_058787875.1 Hydrogenophaga sp. FW305-3-2-15-A-LB1
CCGGGCGTTCTGCGCAGCGGGGTAAAGGAGGAGAACCGGCGAAGCCGGTTCGGGGGACACCCGCGGAGCAGAGCGCCGGGGTGGTCGATCCCGCGAGGCAGAAAAGCGAAAGGCTCAGTACCCCAAAAGGTTCTGCCGCACATGCAGCAGATGCGCCAAGGTCAACTCACGCGCCCGCACCGCATCCCGATCCCGCAGCGCCCCCACGATCGCGCGGTGCTCGGCCTGATAGGCCAACCGGCGCTCCGAAGTCACGCTCTTCTTCTTGAGCTGCCCCCAGTCCCCCTGCGCCCGCACCGTCTTCATCAACGTGAACACATTCGCCACGAAACTGTTGTGCGCCGCATCCGCGATCGCCTGGTGCAACTCAGCGTCCCAATGCTCGAAAGCCTCCAGCGTCTCGGCCGCCTCCGCGTTGACACAGCAAGCCTCCATGCGCTGCAAATCCGCCTGGTTCGCGTTGCGGATCGCCATGTCGATGATCGCCGGCTCCATCGCCAGCCGCGCCTCCATCAGCTCCGCCGGGCTCGTGTGCTGCGACGAGTCCTGCTGCACCCGCTGCCCCAGGCGCGCGCCCACCTGCTCGGCCACATAGGTGCCACTGCCCACGGTCTGCTCGATCAGGCCCTGCTGCTTCAGATCCAGCAAGGCCTTGCGCACCGTGGTGCGGCTCACGCCGAACCGCTCCGAGAGCTCGCGCTCGGTCGGCAGCCGGTCACCCGCGCGCCAATGGCCCGAACGCAGCTGGTCCAGGATCGATTCGCGCAAAGGCGTTGACATGCTCATGGGTGACGAATGTACCAAAACAGACCAATCAGGCAACACCATACCAATTAGGTGATTTCCCCAGGTCCAAAACCGCTCTCATCGCCTACCATCATGGTTCTGGTACCAATTGGTATTTTTTGGTATCTCATCTGGATTTTCAACAAGGAGTTTGCGTGCGCCTCGCCACTTTCGTTCACCAGGGCCAACGCCAGGTCGGCCTCGTCTCGGCCGACGGCCAGACCGTCACCCCCCTCGCCCTGAACCCCGCCGATGCCCAGCGCGGCGTGCTGCCGCTGATCGAGGCCGCGGCCGCTGGCCAACCCCTGCCCGCCACCACCGGCGCGGCGCTGAAGCTGGCCGACGTGACGCTCGACGCCCCGCTGCCCCTGCCCCGCCGCAACCTCTGGTGCGTGGGCCGCAACTACCACGAGCACGCCAAGGAACTGCAGGGCTCGGTGTTCAAGAACAACAACGCCAACCCCGCCGTCTGGCCCATCGTCTTCACCAAGGTGCCCGAATGCGTGATCGCCGACGGCGCCGACGTGGTGCTGCCCGGCGACGACATCTCGCCCCAGATCGACTACGAGGCCGAGCTGGCCGTGGTCATCGGCACCGGCGGCAAGAACATCGCCAAGGCCGACGCCATGAAGCACATCTACGGCTACACCATCGTCAACGACGTGACCGCGCGCGACGTGCAGATGCGCCACCAGCAGTGGGACATGGGCAAGAGCTTCGACACCTTCTGCCCCATGGGCCCGTGGATCGTCACGGCCGACGAGCTCGACGGCCAGCACACGCGCGTGCGCTGCTGGGTCAACGGCGAGCAGCGCCAGGACGGCCGCACCGAAGACCTGATCTTCGACATCCCCACGCTGATCGAGACCATCTCGCGCGGCATCACGCTCTACCCCGGCGACGTGATCGCCACCGGCACACCGGCCGGCGTCGGCCTGGGCATGACGCCGCCCACCTTCCTGAAAAGCGGCGACGTGGTGCGCATCGAGATCGACGGCATCGGCACGCTGCAGAACCGCTTCGTCTGAGCCCCCGCGCTTTCACCGACCGACAACAACAGGAGACAAGAATGAACCGAACCGCACTCCGGCTGTGCAGCCTCGCACTGGCGCTGGCCGCCACCGTGGGCCTGGCCCAGGCCCAGGACGCCTACCCCAGCAAACCCGTGACCATGGTCGTGCCCTTCCCGCCCGGCGGCGTGGCCGACGTGGTGGGCCGCCCGGTGGCCGAGGCCATGGCGCGCCACCTCAACCAGTCGGTGGTGGTGGTCAACCGCGCCGGCGCGGGCGGCGGCATCGGCATGGCGCAGGTGGCCAAGGCCGCGCCCGATGGCTACAACGTGTTGATGGCGCTGTCCTCCATCGTGGTGCTGCCCGAGGCCGACAAGATCCTCGGCCGCGCCCCGATGTTCGAACTCTCGCAATTGATCCCCGTGGCACGCATGACGGCCGACCCCACGGTGCTGGTGGTGCGCGCCGACAGCCCCTGGAAGACGTACGCCGAGTTCATCGCGCACGCCAAGGCCAACCCGGGCCGCATCACCTTCGGTTCATCGGGCAACTACGGCACCATGCACGTGCCCATGGAGCAGCTCAAGGCGGCCACCGGCAGCTACATGCTGCACGTGCCCTACACCGGGGCGGGCCCGGCCATCCTGGGCATGCTCAGCGGCCAGGTCGACGCCGTGGCCACCGGCCCCGCCAGCGCGGTGGGCCAGATCAAGGCCGGCAAGCTGCGCGCGCTCGCGCACTGGGGCGAGGGCCGCCTGGCCCTGCTGCCCGATGTGCCGAGCTTCCGGGAGCTCGGCGTGCCCATCAACTACTCGCAGTGGGCGGGCATCTTCGTGCCGGCCGGCACGCCGCCTGCGGTGGTGAACAAGCTGCGCGAGGCCGCGCGCATGGCCGCGCAGGACCCGAAGACGGTCCAGGTGATGACCACCGCCGGCACCTCGTTCCAGTTCCAGGACGCGGCGGACTTCTACAAGTTCGTGCAGAGCGACGCCAAGGCCATGGCGGCCGTGGTGCAGAAGATCGGCAAGGTGGACTGAGGCCAGGGCCTAGGCCTTGGCCTCGCACAGGGCGCGCAGGGCCTCCAGCGCCTTGGGCCACGCGGCCTCCATCATGGGCACGTAGTCCTCCAGCATGTCCTGCGTGATGGTGAGCTGCGTGCCGCCACCCACGGCCTCGAAGCGGTAGTTCTCGTGGGCCGGGGCCCACGAGGTCACGGCCTCGCTGGTGGTGTCGTCCTTGCCGTTGGCCACGAAGCCCAGGTGCCGGATCGAGATGAACTCGTGCAACTGGTTGCGCTCGATGGTGGCCACCATGCCTTCGCCGCTGGGCGAGAGAAAGCGGATGGTGGCGCCCTCGTCCCACGAGCCTTCGTAGTACGAGCCTTCCATGAAGGGGCGCGTCCATTCGCGGTAGCTGGCCGGGTCGAGCATGGTGTTCCACACCAGCTCGCGCGGGGCCTTGATGGTGGTGGTGAAGGTCATTTGCTGCATGGGGACTCTCCTGGTGGGGAAGAACGGGCCCCGCGCAGGCGCGCGTCAGCGCGCGGCGGTGCCCAACACGAGGTCGATGCGCCGCTGCAGGCGCGCCGCCTCCTCCGATGCGCCTGCGGCCTGGGCGCGTTGCAATTGCAGGCCGAGCCAGGCCCCGAGGGGCCGGCGCCAGCCCTGCGCCGAGGCGGTGTCCACCGCCTGCGTGAGCACGGCCGGTGTGGCGCGGCCGCTGCGCAGCAGCACGCCAGCGGCCACCAGCCGCGACAAGGGGTCTTTCACCGCGGCCAGGGCCGCGTCGGGCGAGCCAGCGCTCAGGAGCGCGCGCTGCGCCTCGGGCAGCAGGGCGGCGTCGGCCGGCATGGCGGTGCCCGCGAGGTAGCGCGCGTAGGCCTGCTCGGCCGGTGCCGCGTCCTGCGCGAGCGCCTCGAAACCGGTGCAGGGCTCGAACACCAGCGCGGCCACGCGCGTGGCGCAGCGCAGCAGCTCGGCACGCGCCAGCAGATCGGGCCGGCCGGTGCTGGTGAGTTCGCGCCGCACGCGCGCGAACTCCGCCGACTCGATGGCCGAGTCACCGCGCAACCAGGCCTCGGCCGCGCGCTCGGTGCCGTCCTTGGCATTCAACTGCCATTCGGGTACGGGCGGCTTGCTGCCGCAACCGGTCAGGGTCACCACGGCGCACGCCATCAGAATGGTTTGCAGCTTCATGGCAGCTTGATTTCTGTGTCCTTCGAGAAAGGCCACTTGCGGTTGATGTCGTTGATCATCGAGTCCACCTTGCGCAGACTGGCTTCGACCTCACCGCGCAGGTAGCCCAGGTCGCTGGTGGCCTCGCGCGTGTTGCCGGCGATGCCCTGCACCTCCACCAGCACCGCGTCCACCTTCTTGAGGCTGGTGCGCGTCTCGGCCAGCAGGCCGTTGAGCTGCTGCACCGTCGCGCGCGCGTCGCCCACCAGGCCGGCCTCGCCGGGCGCGGCGCCCTGGCCGAACACCTGGCGGTCCGCATTGGCGGCCAGGCTGTCCAGCCGCCGGGCCAGCGAGTCGGCGCGCAGCAGCAAGGCATTGGTGCGGTCGATGGTGGCGACGAGCTTCTTCGCGTCCTCGTCGTTGCCCATCAGCACGCCCAGGCCGCCGTGCGGCCCCTGGAGGCGCTCGGTGGCCACTTTCACGCCACCCAGGGTGCCGGCCACCGCGCCATCGCTGGCCGTGAGCGCGGCGAGGTTGTCGAGCACATCGCGCATGCTGGCGGCCAGCTTGGGAATCTCGGCCGCGGTGTCGCCGCGCAGCACGGTCCGCTCGGCGCCGTCGGGCAAGGCGGGGTCTTCGAGCACGCCGCTGTAGGCGCGGATGCGCGTGCCGCCCACCAGGCCCCGCTCCATGGTGAAGATGCTGGAGGTGCGCAGCCATTTCGCGTCCTTGCGCGGCACGTCGATCAGGATGCGCGCGTTGCCATCATCGCCCAGCTCGATGCGCGCCACGCGGCCGATGGCGAAGCCGGCGAAGGTCATGTCCATGCCCACGACCACGCCCTCGGAATCGTCGGAGATCAGCACCAGGCGCTGCGTGGGTTCGAGCACGCCGCGTGCGAACAGGATGTAGGCCGCCGAGCCCACCAGCAGCACGGCCATGAGCATCAGCAGCAGCCCGGCCTTGAATTCCAGGTTCTTCACCGGCGGGGCTTCGGGCGGCGGTGGCGGAGGGGGCGTGGGGTTCATGGTGTCAATAGTAGTTGCCGACCAGCGACACCACCTCGATCAGCAGCACGACCGAGAACAGGCGGGCGAACTCGCTCATGTCGCTGCGCCGGCTGTAGCGGCCGTCGCGGTCGGCCTGCGCCGCCCCGGCCAGCGGCACCACGGCCACCGCGAGGCTGAAGAACACGGTCTTGAGGCCGAAGATCAGCGTGACCGCCGGCGAGAACACGCCGCCCACGGCGCGCGTGTAGCCCGGCAGGCCCCAGGGCGAGAAGCCGTAGACCGTGAGGTAGGTCAGCACCAGCGCCACCACCGAGCTCAGGCCCGCGAGCAGCAGCACCGAGAACATGCTGCCCAGCGCGCGCGGCAGCAGCTGGTTGGCCAGCAGCGACTGCCGCTCGGGCAGGCTGCCTTCGCGCTGCTGCAGCGCCAGCTGCTTGCGCACCTCCTGCGCGCCCGGCATGGCGTAGCGCACCGCCACGAACATGGCCACGTAGAGCGGGATGAGTTCGAGCACCAGCGTGCGCACCAGCACCTCCAGCGCGTACTGAGACAGGCCGTAGCTGTAGGCCGTGGCCACCACGATGCGGATCAGCACCAGGCTCACCAGCGCCGAGAGCACCAGGAACCAGGTGAGCAAGGGCGCGGTGGCGCGGTACAGGCTGCCGAGCACCGCCTGGCGGTGCGTGGGCGCGCGGTAGCTGGCCGGCGACAGCGCCAGCACCAGGATCTGCGCGCCCACGAACAGGGTGTGCCACCAGGCGTTCCAGCTCGCGCGCAGGCCCCGGCCCCAGCGGCCCAGGGTGTCGTGTGCGGCGTTCACGGGATTCATGGGGCCATGATAGCCGTGGGTCTTCGCCACAGCGGGGGCGCGGCCACCGGCAAATGTGACAGCATGCAGCCGCTGCAACGGTCAGAATCCGTTGCGCCCTTTCCGCCGACAGGAGACAACCATGACCGCTTCCGTGCACCCCGTGGTCCGCCGCCAGACCATCGCCGACGCCCTGCGCCGCACCGCGCAGCGACTGCCCGCCAAGTCCGCCGTCGTCTGCGGCGACACGCAGTGGACCTACGCCGAGTTCGACGCCCTGGTCAGCCGCCTGGCCGCGGGCCTGGCGCGCATCGGCGTGGCCCAGGGCGACAAGGTGGCCGTGCTGGCGCGCAACTCGCACGGCTTTGCCGCGCTGCGCTTCGCGCTGGCCCGCCGGGGCGCGGTGATGGTGCCGATCAACTTCATGCTCAAGGCCGACGAGGTGGCCTACATCCTGCGCCACGCGGGCGCGCGCACCCTGGCCACCGACAGTGGCCTGGCCGAGCTGGCGCGCGCGGCGGCGGCGCTGGAGACGCAGGTCCAGCAGTACCTCTGGCTGCCCTCGGAAGACCCGAGCGAGCCAGTGGCCGGCATGCACCGCTTCGACGAACTCGCGGCCTGCACCGACCCGCTGCCCGAGGTCACGCTGGGCAGCCACGACCTGGCGCAGATCGTCTACACCAGCGGTACCGAGTCGACGCCCAAGGGCGCCATGCTCACGCACGACGCGGTGCTGTGGCAGTACGTGAGCTGCGTGATCAACGCCGAGATCGCCGAAGACGACCACGCCCTGCACGCGCTGCCGCTCTACCACTGCGCACAGCTCGATGTGTTCTTCGGCCCGGCGGTCTACATCGGCAGCAGCAACGTGATCACGGCCAAGCCGGTGCCCGACCACCTGATCGCGCTGATCGAGAAGTACCGCATCACCAGCTTCTTCGCGCCACCCACGGTGTGGATCGCGCTGCTGCGCTCGCCGCTGTTCGACGCGGCCAAGCTCCAGAGCCTGGCCAAGGGCTACTACGGCGCGTCCATCATGCCGGTGGAGGTGCTCAAGGAACTGGCCTCGCGCCTGCCTTCGGTGCGGCTGTGGAACCTGTACGGCCAGACCGAGATCGCGCCGCTGGCGACCATGCTCGGCCCGGACGACCAGCTGCGCAAGCCCGGCTCCTGCGGCAAGGCCGTGATCAACGTGGAAACGCGCGTGGTCACGGACGACATGCGCGACGTGGCGGTGGGCGAGGTCGGCGAGATCGTGCACCGCTCGCCCCACCTCATGCTGGGCTACTTCAACGACCCCGAGCGCACGCGCAGCGCGTTCGACGGCGACTGGTTCCACAGCGGCGACCTCGCGATGATCGACGACGAGGGCTACATCACCGTGGTGGACCGCAAGAAGGACATGATCAAGACCGGCGGCGAGAACGTGGCCAGCCGCGAGGTGGAGGAAATGGTCTACCGCCTGCCGGCCGTGAGCGAGGTGGCGGTGATCGGCCTGCCCGACCCGAAGTGGGTGGAAGCCGTGACGGCGGTGATCGTGGTCAAGGCCGGGCAGGCGCTCACCGAGGCCGAGGTGATCGCGCACTGCAACCAGCACATGGCGGCCTTCAAGAGCCCGAAGCGCGTGGTGTTCAGCGACAGCCTGCCCAAGAACCCCAGCGGCAAGCTGCTCAAGCGCGAACTGCGCCAGCGCTACACCGGCTGAGCGTCTTCAGCCGCCCAGCGTTTCGTGGTGGCCGACGGCGCCGCGCTTCCAGTAGGCGGAGGCGCGCACGCGGCCCTTATCCAGGCCATGCCCGTCCACCAGCGCCTGCCGCACGGCGGCGATGCTGGCGGCTTCGCCACCGGCCCAGGCAAAACCTTCACCGGCAGGCAGCTTCAACGCGGCCACGGCCTGCGCGAGCGCGTCGGTGGCACCGGTCTGAATCCAGTGCGTCTGCAGGCGCGCGCCGCTGCTGAAGGTGCGGCGGTCGGCCGCGTCGCCGGTCTCGATCACGGTGATGGCCTGGGCCGTCTCGGGCAACTCCTCCAGACGCCGCGCGATCGCGGGCACGGCGGACTCGTCGCCCACCAGCAGGTGCCAGTCGAAGCCCGTGGGCACCACGAAGGAGCCCCGGGGCCCGCCCAGGCCGACCTCGTCGCCCGGCTGGGCCGTTTCGGCCCAGCGCGAGGCCACGCCGTCGCCGTGCAGCACGAACTCGATGTCCAGCGTGCCGGCGGCGCGGTCGAACTGGCGCGGCGTGTAGTCGCGCATCACCGGTTTTTCGACGCCCGGCGGCAGAGCCAGGCCGTCGGGGCCGGGCTGGGGCAGCACCAGCGGCTGGCCGGGCTGGGCCGGCAACATGAGCTTGGCGTGGTCGTCGAACGAGGCGCTGACGAAATCGCGCAGGGCCTCACTGAAAAAACGGATGCGAAGGAAGTGCGGGCTGACCGCGTCGATGCGCTGCACCGTCAGGCGGCGCGCCTTGATCTCGTGGCGCACGCGCTCCACGGCCAGGGGGTTGGGAATGCTTGTGTTCATGGTTCTGCTTGGTTGATAATGACAACCATCATGCCTTGATTGGATGACACTGTCAACAACATGGACAACCCACGATGACAAGAAATGTGAACACCGAGGTGCTGGACCGCCTGCACAGCCTCATGCACGGCCTGCGGCGCCACCTGCAGGAGGCCATGCGCCACGACGGCGAGGGCCTGGGACCGATGGAGGCGCGCTGCCTGGGTTACTTCATGCGCCACGACGGCGCCACGCAGAGCGACCTGGTGCAGCACTCGGGCCGCGACAAGGCGCAGATCGCGCGCATCGTCAAAGCCCTGCACGAGCGCGGCCTGCTGCACAGCCGCCCCGACCCCGACGACGGCCGCAGCCAGCGCGTGGGCGTGACCGCCGAAGGCCAGGCGCTGCAGCGCAAGATGCAGCAGCACCGCGTGCGCTTCGAGAAGACCATGATGGCCGGCCTCACCGACCACGAGCGCACCACCCTGCTCGCCCTGCTCGACCGCCTGGAGGAGAACGTGGGCGAGGCCTGAGCCCCTGGCTCAATGGGTGGCGGTGCGGCCTTGCGCCATCGCCCAGGCCACGTGCTCGCGCACCAGTTCGCTGGGGTGTTCGGCCCGGGCCTGCAGCGCGCGCCGCACGCCGTCGTCGGGTCCGGCGCGCAGCGCGTTGCCGAGCGAGACCGCGATGTTGCGCAGCCAGCGCTCGTGCCCGATGCGCCGGATGGGGCTTCCCTCGGTGCGGCGCAGGAACTCCGGCTCGCTCCAGGCGAACAACTCCACCAGCGTGGCACCGCTCAGGCCCTCGCGCGCGTCGAAGTCGGGCAAGGGGCTGCGCCGGGCGAACTTGTTCCAGGGGCAGATCAGCTGGCAGTCGTCGCAGCCGTAGATGCGGTTGCCGATCAAGGGGCGCAGGGCCTCGGGAATCGGGCCGGCGTGTTCGATGGTCAGGTAACTGATGCAACGGCGTGCGTCCAGCCGGTGCGGTGCGGTGATGGCCTGGGTGGGGCAGATGTCGATGCAGGCACTGCAGGCGCCGCAGTGCGCGCTGATCGGCTCGGTGGGCGGCAGGGGCAGGTCGGTGTAGATCTCGCCCAGGAAGAACATCGAGCCGGCTTCGCGGTGCAACAGCAGCGTGTGCTTGCCGCGCCAGCCCTGGCCGCTGCGCTGCGCGAGCTCGGCCTCGAGCACCGGTGCCGAGTCGGTGAACACGCGGTGGCCCAGCGGCCCGGCGGCGGCCTGGATGCGCTCGGTCAGGGTCTGCAGCCGGTTGCGCAGCACCTTGTGGTAGTCGCGCCCCCGCGCATAGACCGACACGATGGCCTCGCCCGGGCGCTGCAGGCGCTGCAATTCCTGGGCCTGCCAGTCCTCGGGCGTGCCACGCGGCAGGTAGTCCATGCGCGCGGTGATCACGCTCAGCGTGCCCGGCACCAGCTCCGCCGGGCGGGCACGCTTCATGCCATGCGCGGCCATATAGGCCATGTCACCGTGCCATCCAGCCGACAACCAGGCCTGCAAACCCGGTTCCGCGGCCGACAAATCCACACCGGCCACGCCAATTTGGGAAAATGCAAGCTCCTGGCCCCAGGCCTGTATCTGCGAGACGAGTTGAGCGGCATCAAAAGCGAACTTCATGGAAAGCCGATTGTAGGAACCGCACCGGTTTCTGCGGGCCTTGTGCCCCCTGTCGAACGCTGGCAAGGCCAGTGGGCCACCGAAGAAGACACCCAGGCCTTCGCGCGCCGCCTCGCCACGACCCCGGCCATCGCCCACGCCACGCTGACCCTGCAGGGCGACCTGGGTGCGGGCAAGACCACGCTGGTGCGCCACCTGCTGCGCGCGCTGGGCGTGCGCGGTCGCATCAAGAGCCCCACCTACGCGGTGGTCGAGCCGCACAGCGCGATCGACTGCGCGGTGATGCCCGAGGGCGAGCCGCTGCAGATCTGGCACTTCGACTTCTACCGCTTCAACGACCCGCGCGAATGGGAAGACGCGGGCTTCCGCGAACTTTTCGCCAGCCCCGGCCTCAAGCTGGTGGAATGGCCCGAGCGCGCCGGTGAGTTTCTGCCGGTGGTCGATCTCCAGATCGACATTCAACCCGACGACATGACCACACCACAAGCCCACACCGACCCGGACCAGGACACCCAGCGCACCGTGCACGCCACGGCGCTCACCGCCACCGGCCGCCGGTTGCTGGAGGCCTTGGCATGAGCGAAGCGCCGGGCCGTTCCCAAGCAAGCTCGCACCGCAGCCCGCAGGGCGAAGGTCTTCCAATGAGCGGCAACCTCAGCCGCCGCACCCTGCTGCGCACCGGCTCGCTGGTGCTGCTGCTGGGCGCGCAGCAGATCGCGCGCGGCGCCAGCGTGGTGGCCGTGCGCATCTGGCCGGCCGAGGACTACACGCGCGTGACCATCGAGTCCGACGGCGTGCTGCAGGCCAAGCAGTTCTTCGTGACCGACCCGCCCCGGCTGGCGGTGGACATCGAGGGCATCGACCTGCTGCCCGGCCTGCGCGAGCTGGTGGGCAAGCTCAAATCGGACGACCCCAACATCGCCGGCATCCGCGCCGCGCAGAACGCGCCCAACGTGGTGCGCCTGGTGATCGACCTCAAGAAGCCGATCAAGCCGCAGGTGTTCAACCTGGAGCCCGTGGCGGCCTACCAGCACCGCCTGGTGTTCGACCTCTACCCGCTCAACCCGCCCGACCCGCTGGAGCAACTGATCGCCCAGCGCATGAAGGACATGGACGCGGCCAGCGAACGCGCCGCGCGCCTGCTGGGCCTGGAAGCCGACAAGGTCACCAAGCCGGCCACCCCGGCCGACGACCCGCTGGGCGAGCTGATCGCGGGCCGCGAGCGGCCCAAGGCCCCGGCCAACCCCGACCAGGGCCCGCCGCTGCCGGCGGCCAAGCCGCCAGGCGGCAGCGACGACACCGCCGTGGCCGGTGCCAACCCCAAGGGCAGCCCGGCCAAGCAGCCGCCCGGGGGCAAGGGCAAGACCGAGCGCCTCATCATCATCGCGCTCGACCCTGGCCATGGCGGCGAAGACCCGGGTGCCATCGGCCCCAACGGCACGCAGGAAAAACGCGTGGTGCTGCAGATCGCGCACAAGCTGCGCGAGCGCATCAACGAGACCCGCGTCAACGGCAACCCCATGCGCGCCTTCATGACGCG
The DNA here is from genome assembly GCF_058787875.1 of Hydrogenophaga sp. FW305-3-2-15-A-LB1. Lineage (NCBI taxonomy): Bacteria > Pseudomonadati > Pseudomonadota > Betaproteobacteria > Burkholderiales > Comamonadaceae > Hydrogenophaga > Hydrogenophaga sp. FW305-3-2-15-A-LB1. The sequence goes on from NZ_JBYTAE010000106.1 coordinate 11,463, forward strand.
CGACAAGGACTTCTTCGTGCCGCTGCAGGTGCGCGTGCAGAAGGCCCAGCGCGTGCAGGCAGACCTGTTCATCAGCATCCACGCCGATGCCTTCCTCACGCCCCGGCCCCAGGGCGCCAGCGTGTATGCGCTGAGCACGCGCGGCGCCAGCAGCTCGGCCGCGAAGTGGATGGCCGACAAGGAGAACGCGGCCGATCTGGTGGGTGGCCTGAACACGAAAACGGCCGACGCGCACGTGCGCCGCGCCCTGCTCGACATGAGCACCACGGCCCAGATCAACGACAGCCTGAAACTCGGCACGGCCATGCTGGGCCACGTCAAGCGCATCGGCAAGCTGCACAAGCCCCAGGTGGAGCAGGCCAACTTCGCCGTGCTGCGCGCGCCCGACATCCCCAGCGTGCTGGTGGAGACGGCCTTCATCAGCAACCCCGATGAAGAAAAGCGCCTGAACGACCCGAAGTACCAGGACGACCTCGCCGACGCGCTCGTGCGCGGCATCGTCGCCTACTTCTCGAAGAACCCGCCTCTGGCGCGCAACCGCCAGATCTAGACCGGGTAAATCAGCGAGTTCAGCACCATCTCGCTGTCGTACACGCAGAGCCGGCTTTTCAGCTTCAGCCCGGCATCGGTCTGCACGAAGTCGTCGATGTAACGACCCACCTGGTACACCTCGCTCACACCGCCGGGCTTGGTGCGGAACACCGCGTAGTTCGCTTCGGCGCGGATCGGGTCGTCCGCCGTGCCCGCACCTGCGTGGGTCACGCGCGCCGGGCTCACCACGTGGCGCGTGTAGTACGGGCCGTGGTAGATGGTCTGGCTGGTGCCGTAGATGCGGTCGCGCATCATGCCCTGGCTCTCCAGCGCGATCAGCGCCAGCGGGAGCTTGCGGTCGAAATTCTCGCGCGCCTGCACCTTGTAGCGCGCGTCTTCCACGAAGCACTCGGGCCATTCGCCGAAGCGGCGCTCGTCGAGCGAGGCCGCATAGGCCGCGTTGAAACGGTCGATGGCGTGGTGCAGCAGCAGGCTCTGCAGATCGGTGTCAATCACAGCATTCATGGATAGGCTTGTTCGGAGACAGGTGACTGGTGACCAGAGGTGCCGCGGAACCGGCTTTGCCGGGCCGCCAGCACCGCCCCCTTGAGGGGGTCGAGCGAAGCTCGGCGGGGGTGTTTCACTAGACCCCCATCGCTTTCTTCCAGTAGGCGTACATCGAACGAATCAAGGTCTCGGTGACCATGTGCTCGGTGGGCGGCTGACCCACGGCGTCCTCGCGGCCACCCAGTTCCACCAGCGTGGCGCCCTCTTCGCCCCATTGTTCGAAGCCGTCCTGGCTGAACTCGATCACCTCGCCGTCGTCGGCGCTCACGAAACCGGCCGGGCCGAACAGGTTGGCCTGGCGCAGGCGGCGCTGGGTCATCTCCTCCGTGTCGTCGGTGAAGCCGAAGTGCGTCCACACGAAATCGAACTCGCCCGCGCCCCGCGGCACGATGTGGCGCGTGGACAGCGAGTTCACCTGCTGCTGGATGATGAGGCTGGGGAACAGCGTGATCATGGTCACCGTGGGTGTGATGGTCGCGCCCGGGTGGGACGGGTCGTCCACCGTCCACCAGGGTTCGGGCACCACGTCGAGCAGGCGCGTGTCGTTGAGGGCCATGTCGGCCTTGAAGCTGGTCACGCCTTCGGTCACCGTCTTGTTCGCGCCGCCGTCGTTGCGGCGCGAGATCATCACGGCGTGGCGGCCTTGCGCGTCCATCACCATGCGGCTCTTCTGGTCGGCGCGCCACAGACCGAAAGTGACGAACCAGGTGTGCAGCAGGCCGGGGTGGTACGGGTCCTTGATGTTCTCCATCATGAGCTTCCAGTTGCCCGGAATGCGCTGGCGGTTGTAGCCCAGCAGCTTGAGTTCGCGGCCTTGGAAGATGCGGTCGAGCCAGGGCATGACCTGCGGGCCGATGTACTGCTCGAAGGGTTCGGCCTCTTCGCTGAAGGTGGCGAACACCAGGCCGTGCAGCACGGCCACGCGCAGCTTGGTCAGGCCGTTCTTGCCGAGGTCGAAATCGGCCGGCATGCCGCCGTTGACGCACTCGCCGTCCTTCACCCCGTCCTTGAACGGCAGGCCGGCCAGGTCGCCGTTGAGCTTGTAGGTCCACTGGTGGTAGGGGCAGACGAAGCTGCGCGCGTTGCCGGTCTGGCCGTCCATCGGCGACTGGCAGAAGCGCACGCCCCGGTGCGCGCAGCGGTTCTCCACCACGCGGATGCCGTGGTCGGTGGCACGCTCCCTGGGCGCGACGCGGTCACGCACCATGATCACCTGGCGCTCGCCGATCCAGCTCAGCCTGTAGTCGCCGGTGTTGGGGATTTCGATCGCCAGGCCCACGTAGCTCCAGTGCGGGCCGTAGAAGAGGCGCTCAAGTTCGCGCTGGTACAGCGTGGGGTCGGTGTAGGCCCAGAAGGGCACCCGGCTGGTGCCGGGCTCGCGCCAGCGCGACAGGGTTTGCGGTGCGTTCATGTCTCCTCGCGTGCGGGAAACGCCCCGCTTGAAGAAAATGATACGCCTACTCATCAATTCAGGCAAAACCCGGGCGTCCCCCAGGGCACAGCCCCATCCCGATCGTCAAATTCATATCTTAAAAGTATCGAATTTGTTGATTTCATATATTTGACGCACATCCTCCATGTCTCTATCGTCCCGCCGACCAGCGAGCCAAGCAGGCATCGCCGGCCTACAACGACGGAGACAACGGACATGAGCCATTCGCACCGCCCGGGGCAGCCTCCCAGGCTTCCCCTCCCCCACGCCCTGCTCGCCGGCACCGCGCTGTGCCTGCTGCTCGCCGCCTGCGGCGGCGGGGGCTCCGACAGCGCCGCGGGCAACAACGACGACGACGCGGGCGGCGGCCCGCCCCCGGTGGTCGCGCCGCCCATCGACCCGGTGGCCGCCTGCGCCGCGCTCAACGGCTTCACGCTCGCGGCGGCGGACCTGTCGCTGCCCTCCGGCGGCGCTTCGGTAACGGCCGCCACCTACCTCACCGGTGGCCCCCTGGGCAACCACTGCCAGGTGCGCGGCGCGATCCGCCCGGTCGACCCGAGCGCGCCCGACATCGGCTTCGCCGTCAACCTGCCCACGGACTGGAACGGCAAGGCCATCCACTTCGGCGGCGGCGGCTTCAACGGCCGCCTGATCGACGGCACCGAGCAGATCCGCTTCGGCCCGCCGGACAAGCCGGCCCCACTGGCGCTGGGCTACGCCACCTTCGGCGACGACAGCGGCCACCAGAGCAGCAGCATCACCGACGGCTCGTTCGCCGCCAACGACGAAGCGCTGGCCAACTACGGCGGCCTCGCGCTCAAGAAGACCCACGACGTCGCCATGAAGCTGGTGCGCGCGCGCTACGGCAGCGCACCGAAGCAGGCCTACTTTCTCGGCACCTCCACCGGCGGGCGCGATGCGTTGGCCCACATCCAGCGCTGGCCCGCCGACTACAACGGCGTGATCGCCAACGAACCCGCGCTCAACTACAGCGGCACGCGCCTGAGCAACCTGGCCGTGGGCCGCGCGCTCTACCTCAACGGCGGCGCGGGCTGGCTCAACGTCGCCAAGACGCTGCTGGTGCAGCGCACCGCCATGACCACCTGCGACACGCTGGATGGCGCGGCCGACGGCATCGTCAGCAACGTGGAGAGCTGCCGCCTGCTCAACGCGCAGGTGCTCAACGCCCTGCGCTGCCCCGGGGGCGTGGACACCGGCAACACCTGCCTGTCGGACGCGCAGCTCGACACCGTGCGCGCCATCGAATCGCCGCTGGACTTCACCACCTACACCCTGGCCCATGGCGTGACGCGCGCGGGCGGCTACAACCTGCTCGAAGGCGCGCTGGTGGCCGGGCCGTACACCTCGCGCGACCTCGGCACGCGGGCGGTGCCGGGCAACCCCGCCACCTCGGCGGACGCCAACATGTACGTCACGGGCGACCAGTGGGCCAAATACTTCGTCACGCGCGTGGCCTCGTTCGACTCGCTCGGCTTCGACCCGCTGAACCCTGGCCTGTACACGGCGCGCGTGCAGGCGGCCTCGGCGCAGACCGACGCCACCAACCCCGACCTCTCGGCCTTCCTCGCGCGCGGCGGGCGCCTGATCATGCTGCACGGCCTGGCCGACGAGGTCATCAGCCCGAACTCCACCATCGACTACCACCAGCGCGTGCTCGCCACCGTGGGGCAGGCCGCCGTCGACGCGGGCATCCGCTTCTACACCGTGCCCGGCATGGGCCACGGCACCGGAGTGTTCATCCCCAACTGGGATTCGCTGGCGGCGCTGGAAAACTGGGTCGAGCGCGGCCTTGCGCCCGCCACCGTCACCGCCTTCGACGCGGTCGCCGGCACCTACGGCCGCACGCGCCCGCTGTGCGAGTACCCGGCCTACCCGAAGTACCGGGGCAGCGGCAGCCTGGACGCGGCGGTGAATTTCAGCTGCGTCACCGAGGTGGGCGACCCGCTGGCCTGCAGCCACCTGCCCAGCGCGCTGACCAGCTACAAGGGCGGCAACACGCGCGGCGAGGAACTGACGCTGCAGGTGGACCCGGCCACACTGGCCTACACCCTCACCATCGACGCCAGCCTGCAGCGCGCGCCGGGCACGCAGCGCAGCGGCGCCCTGATCGCCCAGGGGCAGTGCAGCTACGCCAGCGCCGAAAACGGCGCGCTCTTCACCTTCAGCGCCGGCGGCCTTGTGCACGGCGGCATCGCGGCGGCCAGCGGCGGCGGCCACCTGCCCCTGCTGGCGTTCCGCGACACCTTCGTCAACACCACCGCGGGCAGCGGCTTCAACACCATCGCGGGCGACTTCAACGCCGTGGGCGCCGACTACAGCGCGGGTGGCACCCTGAGCACCTGGGCCGGCACCGGCAAGATCCGCAACGCGGGCACCTGGCAGACCTGCCAGGCCACCGGCACGCCGCCGGGCTTCATGCTCTACGAGGCCAACTGTTCACCGGCCACCAAGGGCTACCTGCAGTACAGCGCCGTGCGCAACGCCTACGAGCTCATGCTCACCTCCACCTGCGGTGGCGCGGGTTGCCCCTCGACGCCCACCTCGGGCGGCACGGTCACCGGCTCCGTGGTGGCCGGCATGGTCGGCGGCAACCCGGTGCCGCTGGTGCTGCTGCGCGCGGCCGATGCCAGCAGCTCGGGCATGCGGCTCTACGCCAAACAGGCCACCCTGTTGCCCGGCACGGGCGATGGCCGCTACGCGATGAACAGCACCGACGGCAGCGCGGTGGGCGACGCCACGGTGCTGGGCACCGCCCTCACGCGCGGCGCGCAGTCCGATGTGCTGGACTTCGACACGCCGGTGGCGGGTGTCACACAGACCCGCGCGGCGCCACCGGCCCACCTGCTGTTCAGCAACGGCGTGCTCGGCCAGCTGGAGACCACCCGGCTGCTGCTGGGCGTTCGGCACTGAGAAAAACACCCCCTGCGCCGCTGCGCGGCTTCCCCCTCTCTGGCGCCTTCGGCCGGGGGGGACGGCACCTCGGGCCGGCGGAGCCGGACCCTTGTTGCCCCTGGTGGGCGGCGCGCTCCGGCGGAGTACTCAGCTCAGGCGGTGCCGGCGCGCTTGGCTTCGCGGCTGGCTTTCCAGGCGCCGAAGATGGCGATCAGGCCGGGCACGATGATCAGGGCCCAGATGATCATGCTCAGGTTCTCCTGCACCCAGGGCAGGTTGCCGAACAGGTAACCCGCCGTGGTCAGGCCCACCACCCAGATCAGCGCGCCGATCACGTTGTAGGCCGTGAACTTGACGCGCGTCATCTCGGCCACGCCGGCCACGAAGGGCGCGAAGGTGCGGATGAAGGGCATGAAGCGCGCCAGGATGATGGTGATGCCGCCGTATTTCTCGTAGAAGGCGTGCGCCTGGTTGAAGGCGTTGCGGTTGAACAGGCGCGAGTTCTCCCACTGAAACACCTTGGGGCCGAAGTAGCGGCCGATGGTGTAGTTGGTCTGGTCGCCCAGCACCGCGGCGATGACCAGCAGCACCATGGCCAGCGGCAGGCTCATCAGGCCCACGCCGCACAGCGCGCCCACCACGAACAGCAGCGAGTCCCCGGGCAGGAAGGGCATCACCACCACACCGGTCTCGGTGAAGATGATCAGGAACAGCAGGGCATAGACCCAGGCCCCGTAGTTCTGCACGAAGGTCTGAAGGTGCTGGTCCACATTCAGGATGAAGTCGATGAGGAAGGTAACGATTTCCATGGTGGGGGCATTATCCCTGCGGCCTACAATTTGCCCGTGACAAGCCTTCCCAC
>NZ_JBYTAE010000107.1:0-17559 GCF_058787875.1 Hydrogenophaga sp. FW305-3-2-15-A-LB1
CTTGACGCGGTCGATGATCTTCAGGTGTCCCGAGGCGTCGATGAAGCCCGCGTCGCTGGTGTGGTACCAGCCGTCGGACGTCAGGACCTCGGCCGTGGCCTGCGGGTTCTTGTAGTAGCCCTTGAGCAGGCCGGGGGACTTGACCAGGATCTCGCCGGTCTCGGAGAGCTTGATCTCCACGCCCTCGCAGGGCACGCCCACGGTGTCGGCGCGGGCCTCGTGGTCGGGCTGCAGGCAGACGAACACGGCCGTCTCGGTGGAGCCGTAGAGCTGCTTCATGTTGATGCCGATGGAGCGGTAGAAGCTGAAGAGGTCGGGCCCGATGGCTTCGCCCGCGGTGTAGGCCACGCGCACGCGGCTCATGCCCAGGTTGTTGCGCAGCGGGCCGTAGACCAGCCAGTCGCCCAGGCGGTACTTGATCGAGTCGAGCAGGCCGATCGGTTTGCCGTCCATGCGGTCCGGGCCCACGCGGCGGGCCAGCGCCATGAAGCGGTGGAACATGCCGCGCTTGATCGCGCCGGCGTCTTCCATGCGGATCATCACGCTGGTGAGCAGGCCTTCGAAGATGCGCGGCGGCGCGAAGTAGTAGGTCGGGCCGACTTCCTTGAGGTCGATCGTGACCGTGGAGGCCGACTCCGGGCAGTTCACCACGTAGCCACAGGCCAGCCACTGCGCGTAGCTGAAGATGTTCTGCCCGATCCAGGCGGGAGGCAGGTAGGCAAGAACTTCCTCGTGGTCGGTCAGGCTGTCGAAGAGGGCGCCCGCCCGCGCCCGGTTGAGCAGCGTGTGGTGCGTGTGCACCACGCCCTTGGGGTTGCCGGTGGTGCCGCTGGTGAAGAACATGGCGGCCACGTCGTGGGCATGGGTCTTGCCGATTTCGGTGCGGAAGAACTGGGTGTGGCTGTGGGCAAAGGCCCGGCCGATCTTGATGAGCGAGACCAGCGGCACGAGGCCGGGGTGCTCGTAGTTGCGCAGGCCGCGCGGGTCGTCGTAGTAGATGTGGCTGAGCTGCGGGCAGCGCTCGCGGATCTCCAGTATCTTGTCGACCTGCTCCTGGTCTTCCACCACGCAGAAGCGCACCTCGGCGTTGTTGATCGGGAAGACGCATTCGGTGGCCACCGCGTCCTGGTACAGCGGCACCGGGATGGCACCCAGCGACTGCGCGGCCAGCATGGTGGCGTAGAGGAAAGGGCGGTTGCCACTGACCAGCGCCAGGTGTTCACCCCGCCGCAGGCCCGCGCAATACAGGCCGCAGGCGATGTGCTCCACGAGTCGGGCCAGTTCGGCCCAGGTCGTGGTCTGCCAGATGCCGTATTCCTTCTCGCGCATGGCCGGCGCATCGCCGCGCTCAAGCGCATGGTGCAGCAGCATCAGCGGAAAGGTGTTTCCCATCGATCGGCTCCTTCAAGGGGTCGTTTTGAGCTGGGCCGATGCTAGGGAGGGTCTCTCGCCCAGTTTGTCCGTGACACACCATTCCTAGGGAAGTCACCTAATGCCTCGCGCGAATTACCATTGCCCGGATGTGTGCAGAAGCAGAAAACGAACGGCCGGCCACGGGGCGCGAGCTCGACCGCATTCCCTGGGTGGCCGTGCTCTCGGGCGAGGACCGTGCGTGGGTGGTGCCCCGTTTGCGGGTGCGCGAATGGGAGGCCGGTCGCTTCGTGGTGCGGGCGGGCGATCCATCCACCCACTGGAGGGGCGTGCTTGAAGGCATGCTGCGGGTGGAGCACCCGCATGGCGACGAGGATCACCTCATGTTCAGCGGCATCCCAGCGGGCGGCTGGTTCGGCGAAGGCACTTTGCTCAAAGGCCACGCGTTCATGTTCAGCGTGCAGGCCCTGCGCAAAAGCGTGGTGGCCAGCCTGGCCGCGGCCGACTTCCACCTGCTGGCACGGCGTTCGATTGCCTTCAACCGCCATGCCATGGGGCAACTCAATGAGCGCCTGGCGCAATTCATCGCGGCCCGGGAAATCGAACGCATGGTCGACGACGAGCAGCGCCTGGCCTGCAGCCTGCTCTGGCTCCGCAACCCGGTGCTGTTTCCCTCCGCAGGCAACGTGCTGTCGATCACCCAGCAGGACCTCTCCAACCTGATCGGCATCTCACGCCAGCGTGTCAACCGGGCGCTTGCGCGGCTGGAAAGCCGAGGGGTGCTCCGGGCGGAGTACCGCACGCTGCGCGTCCTGGACGCGCAAAAGCTCGTTGACCTGACCGTGGAGCACTGAGCCCGAGCCGTCGCGCCGACATCCACCTAGGGAAGACCCGAGAATTGTGATGGGACGGACAAAAAACCACCCGAGGCTGACCTACCGTGGAGGGCTTCTTCACCTTTCGATGTCCACCCACTCGACATGCCCGCCCCCGTTTCTCCGCCCCGACGCCGGTCCGCCTCTCCCGAAGAATTGGCCCAGATCCACTGGCTGCAGCGGCTCGCACCGGAAGACCGGCGCTGGGTGAGCGCGGAGATCCAGGTTCTTCAACTGCGCGCGCAGGAGCATCTGTGCCAGTTCGGCAGCCTGCCCACGCACTGGTACGGCACGATGAAGGGCCTGCTCAAGCTGGGCAACGACCGGCGCGACGGCCTGGCCATCACCTACGCCGGCCTGCCCACCAGCGGGTGGTTTGGCGAGGGTACGGTGATCAAGCTGGAGCCTTACCGGTACACGGTATCGGCCATTCGCGCCAGCACGGTGGGCTGCCTGCCGGTGGCGGCGTTTCATCGCTTGCTGGAAGGGTCGCTAGAGTTCAACCAGTACCTCATGGCGCAGATCAACGAGCGCCTGGGCCAGTTCATGGCGGCGCGCGTGACCGACCGCCTGCGCAATCCCGAAATCCGGGTGGCGCGCAGCCTGCTCGCGCTGTTCAACCCGGTGCTGTATCCGGCGGTCGATCCGTTCTTCCAGATCACGCAGCAGGAGCTGTCGTACCTGATCGGCATCCCGCGCCAGCGCATCAACGCGGCCCTGCAGCAACTGGTGGCGAAAGGCGCGGTCGAGCTGGACTATGGCGGGGTGCGGGTGATCGACGCACAGCGCCTGGGCGAGATCGCCGCGCAGCGGGACTCGGTGCCGCGCGGGCCTCAGAGCGAATCGGCGAGCATGGCGCGGTAGTCGTTCGCGCTGGCCAGGCGCGGGTTGGTCTTGTGGCAGTGGTCGGCCAGCGCGCCTTCGATCACGCGGTCGAACAGGTCGGGCGTGACGCCCATGGCCGCCAGGCCACTGGGCAGGCCCAGGCGAGCGCTCATGTCCTTGACGGCCTCGGGCACGTCGCTGCCGCTGGCGAGGCCCATGGCGTGGGCCATGCGTTGCAGGCGGTGGTCCTTCTTCATCGACTCGGCTTCGGCGTTGAAACGGATGACGGCGGGCAGGAACACCGCATTGAGCGTGCCGTGGTGCAGGCGCGGGTTCACGCCGCCCAGGCTGTGGCTGAGCGAATGCACACAGCCCAGCCCCTTCTGGAACGCCATCGCGCCCTGCATGGACGCGCTCATCATGTTCAGGCGGGCCTCGCGGTCCTGGCCCTCCTTGGTGGCGCGCTCGATGTGCGCCCAGCCGCGCTGCAGGCCGTCGAGGCCGATGCCATCGGCCGGCGGGTTGAAGGCGGGTGCCATGAAGGTTTCCATGCAGTGGGCGATGGCGTCCATGCCGGTGGCGGCGGTGAGCATGGGCGGCAGGCCCAGCGTGAGTTCGGGGTCGAGCAGGGCGGTCCTGGGCACCAGGTGCCAGCTGTGGAAACCGAGCTTGCGGCCGTCGTCCACGATCACGATGGCGCCGCGCGCCACTTCGCTGCCGGTGCCGGCGGTGGTGGGCACGGCGATCAGCGGCGGCACGCGGTCGGTGATCTTCGGTGAGCCGCCTTCGATGGTGGCGTAGGTCTTGAGCGGGCCTTCGTGCGTGGAGGCGATGGCCACGCCCTTGGCGCAGTCGATGGCGCTGCCGCCGCCGAGCGCGATCAGGCCGTCGCAGCCCACCTGGCGGTACACCTCGACGGCGGCGCGCACGGCCGCTTCGGTCGGGTTGGATGGCGTCTGATCGAACACCGCCGGCTGCAGGCCGGGCAGGGCGGCCAGGGCCTTGTCGAGCAGGCCCGCGGCCTTCACGCCCGCGTCGGTAACGATGAGCGGGCGGGTGATGCCGACGCGCTCGCACTCCGCTTTCAATTGCGCGAGGGCGCCGAAATCGATCAGGATGTTGGTGACGTAAAGAATCTGGGCCATGTGGGTCTCCGTGGTGCGAGGAAAACTATACGGTTGACCCGGGGCCTTGCCTATGGCGCTGGGCCTGCACGGGTCGCGCAAAAGACAGCCACAATCGCATGCCATGTCGAACGCACCCGATCCCCGCGACCTGCTGACGCCCATGATGCGTGGTGTGCTCGACCGCATCGCCCGCGCCGGGCACCCGCCGTTGCACGCGCTGCCGCCGGAACAGGCCAAGGCGGCCTACGAGGCCGGTGCCGGCGTGCTGGAGGTGCCCTCACACCCCATGGCCCGCGTGGAAGACCTGCGCATCCCCGCGCGCGATGGCGCCGACCTGCCGGCGCGCCTCTTCGCGCCCGAGTCAGGGAGCCCGCTGCCGGTGCTGCTGTACTTTCACGGCGGAGGCTTCACGGTGGGCAGTGTCGCCACCCACGGGCCGCTGTGTCGACAGCTCGCCCATCTCGCGGGCTGTGCCGTGCTCTCGGTGGACTACCGGCTCGCGCCCGAGGCGAAATTTCCGACCGCGGTGCACGATGCCTGGGACAGCCTGGCCTGGCTGCGTGAACACGCCAGCGCACTCGGGCTGGATGGCACCCGCATCGCGGTGGGCGGCGACAGCGCGGGCGGCACGCTGGCGGCGGTGACGGCGATCGCCGCGCGCGACGCGGGCTGGCCGCTGGCCTTGCAATGCCTGTTCTACCCCGGTTGTGCGGGCCACCAGGACACGGCCAGCCACAAGACCTTCGCCCAAGGCTTCCTGCTTGAGGAAGCGGACATCCGCTATTTCTTCGGCCACTACCTGCGCGACGCGGCCGACCGGGACGACTGGCGCTTTGCCCCGCTGGACGGGGTCGACGAAAGCGGCCACCCGCGCGATCTCGACGACGTGGCGCCGGCCTGGATCGGCCTGGCCGAATGCGACGCCCTCACCGACGAGGGCGTGATGTACGCCGACCGCCTGCGCCATGCCGGCGTGGCGGTGGACCTGGAGATCTACGCCGGCGTGGTCCACGGCTTCATCAACTTCGGTCGTGCCATTCCCCAGGCCAGGACCGCCCACCAACACGCGGCCCTGGCGCTGCGCAACGCTTTTGGAGCCGCTTGAGATGAGCTTGACCCGATCCGACTTCCGCTTCTTCCACCGCCTGCGCGTGCGCTGGGCCGAGGTGGACATGCAGAAAATCGTGTTCAACGCGCACTACCTGATGTACTTCGACACCGCCATCACCGATTACTGGCGCGCCCTGGCCCTGCCGTACCACGAGACGATGGAGCAGCTCGAAGGCGATCTGTACGTGGTGAAAGCCACCGTGGAGTTCCATGCCTCGGCGCGGGTGGACGACCAGATCGACGTGGCCATGAAGTGCAGCCGCATCGGCACCTCCTCGCTCAGCTTCACCGGCGCGATCTTTCGCGGTGACGAGCACCTGATCAGCGGCGAGCTGATCTACGTGTTCGCCGACCCCGCCACGCAGAAGTCCCGCCCGGTGCCGCCCGCGCTGCGCGAGGCCCTCAACGGCTATGAGGCCGGCGAACCGATGAGCTCGGTGCGCGTGGGACCCTGGAGCGAACTCGGCCCCGACGCGCAGCGCCTGCGCACGGCGGTGTTCGTGGAGGAGCAGCGCATCCCCAAGGAACTCGAATGGGACGAAGCCGATGCGGTTGCATTGCACGCCGTGGCCTACAACCGCCTGGGCCGCGCGGTGGCCACGGGGCGCATGCTGCCGCACGAACCGGGCGTGGCGCGCGTCGGCCGCATGGCGGTAGAGCGTTCGTTGCGGGGCGGGCGGTTGGGGCGGGACGTGCTGCACGCATTGATGGGCGCGGCCCGCGAGCGCGGCGACACCGAAGTGATGCTGCACGCCCAGCGCAGCGCCGAGGGCTTCTACACCCGGCTGGGCTTCTACCGCCGGGGTGAGGCCTTCGAAGAGGCCGGCATCTCGCACCAGGAAATGGTCGCGAAACTCTGATCCGGGCGGGCCTTCACCACACCAGCGTTTCGCGCCGGTGGGGCACGGCCTCGAACGGGCCGCCCAGTGCCGCGTGGTCGTGCGTCCACTCGTCCATGCGCACCTCCCAGCCCTGGTCGGCACCGGGCCGCGCGCTCACCACCAGGCTGCTGCGGGTGCCGTAGGCGCGGTCGGGCATGTGCACGAAGGGGCTGGAGAGCGCGCGCTCCATGTCGTCGGGCACACCGGTGTGCGGCAGTTCGCGCACTTCGGCCTGCGCGCGGTCGGTGAGCGTGCGCGCCAGCGGCTGCAGCCAGTCGTCCGAGGCGGAGCGCTGGTGCAGGCCCACCAGCGCGTCGGCCACGGCCCGCTTGAGGCGCTGGGTCTTGGGCCAGGGCGTGTCCAGGCTGGCGTTGGAGAGGCCATAGACACCCGCCTCCAGCGCCTTGCGGTACAGCCCGGGCGAGCGCGCTTCGTGCGGTGCATCGGGATGGCGGTTGCTCAGCCAGGTCCAACGGTGGCGGTGGAAATCGCCCACCACCAGATTGAAGCCGCCGTAGGCGCCAGGATCGATCGTGGTGGCGAGTTGGTCCACGTCGTGGTCGTCGCCCTGGCCCTGCAGCCAGCGCGTGACCAGCTCACCCCGGCTGCGCGGGCCCGGGCCGGCCTGCGTCTGCCGCACATTGGTGAGCATGGCGACCCGGCCACGAGGGCTCAAACCGAGCCAGGTGCCGCCGTCGCGCAGGTCGCGCCCGGCCACGATCTCGGTGCCGTCGGCCAGGGTCCAGCGGTGCAGGGCTTCGGTCGGCCGGTCCAGGAACTCGTCGCGGTTGGCCGCGATGAGCAGGGGACAGCCCGGGTCGGCGTGCAGGGCAAAGGCGATCAGACACATGTCGCACCCGCCGCGTTGCTCAGATGTCGTCCAGCAAGGGGTAGGGCAGGGGCAGCAGTTGCAGCGCCGGGCCCTGCGCGCCGCCGATGTGCAGGCTGCCTTGCGCGGCCGCGCTGGTCTGCAGCGAGACGATGGCATCGAAACCACCCGAAGGATGGGCCGCCGCCTGCACCACGGTGCCGCAGGGTTGTTCGGCGTCGCCGTCATGGAACACATCCTGGCCGGCCGCCATGGGTGTCTGGCCATGCACCAGATAGGCGCGGCGCTTGAGCGTGCCGCGGAACTGGCTGCGGGCCACCACCTCCTGGCCGGGGTAGCAGCCCTTCTTGAAGTTCACGCCGCCGACCGATTCGTAGTTCAGCATCTGCGGCACAAAGGCCTCGAACACCGGCTGGCTCAAGGTGGCCACGCCGCTGCGAACGTCCAGCCATTGCCACAGCGGCTCGGCCATGGCGCCCCCCGCCGGCGCCTCGGTTTGCACGGGCGCAACCCACAGGGCTCTCGCCAGGCCCTCGGCCGGGTACAGGCGCACCACGCTGGCCTCACCATCGCGCCACTGGCTCCACAAGGTGGGCGGCAGGGCCGGCGGCACGGCGCTGCCCACCAGGCCGAAGAGGGCGTAGGCCTCGCTGGCGTCACTGAGTTTGGCCTTGGCGCGCAGCACGAACATGGACAGGCGCTTGAGCGTGGTGGCCAGCAGGTCGCGGCTGCAGACCAGCAGGATCTCGTCGGGGCCGCGCTTGAAGCCCACGAAGCTGGCCTGCATGCGGCCCTTGGCCGAGCAGAACGCGGCCAGGCGGGCCTCGGACTGGCCGAGCACGGCGAAATCCTGCGTGAGCTGACCCTGCAGGAACTTCGCGGCGTCTTCGCCTTCCACCCGGATCACACCCAGGTGCGGCAGCGGGGCAACGCCGCTTGTGGCTAGGCCGTCGGGGATGCTGGAGGGGATCGTCGAGGTGCTCATGGCGTCGATTATCATGGCCGGCCCGGTTCCCCGCCGCCCCTCCACGCCTTGTCCCTGCCGAGCCCAAGCCTGTGATCCGTCTCCTGAAAATGTTGCTGGTTGTGTCCCTGCTGCTGGGCATGCTGCTGGCCGCGGGCGGCATGTGGTGGCTGCAGCAACCGCTGCCCCTGGCGGCAAGCACCTCGGCACAGAACCCGCTGCTCGTCACGATCGAGCCCGGGGCCTCGGCCCAGTCGGTGGCCGACACCCTGCAGGCCTCCGGCGTGAACACACCCTCGCAGTTGCTGTATGCGTGGTTCCGCTTTTCCGGCCAGGCCCGCGACATCAAGGCCGGCACCTACGAAATCGCACCCGGCACCACGCCTCGGGCGCTGCTGTCCAAGCTGGTGCGCGGCGAACAGGCGCTGCGCAGCATCACCCTGCTGGAAGGTTGGAACATCCGCCAGGTGCTGCAGGCCGTGCGCACCTCGCCCGACCTCACGCAGGACATCGAGGGCATGAGCCAGAACGACATCATGGCGCTCATCGGTTACCCGGGCCGGCATCCCGAAGGGCGCTTCTTCCCGGACACCTACCGCGTGGTCACGCGCGCGCCGGCCTCCAGCGTGCTGCGCCAGGCCGCGCAGGCCATGGAGCAGCGCCTGACCCAGGTGTGGGAGCAGCGCGACCCGGCATCGCCGCTGCGCACGCCCGATGAAGCGCTCATCCTGGCCAGCATCGTCGAAAAGGAAACCGGCCTCGAGAGCGACCGCCGGCGCGTCGCGGGGGTGTTCTCCAACCGCCTGCGCATCGGCATGCGGCTGCAGACCGATCCGGCGGTGATCTACGGCCTGGGCGAACGTTTTGACGGCAACCTGCGCCGGGTCGACCTGCAGACCGACACCGCCTACAACACCTACACCCGCGCCGGCCTGCCGCCCACGCCCATCGCCATTCCGGGCATGGCCTCGCTGCTGGCGGCGGTCCGTCCCCAGCCCACCAACGCCATCTATTTCGTTTCGCGCGGCGACGGCTCCAGCCAGTTCAGCGCCACCCTCGAAGAGCACAATGCCGCGGTCCAGCGCTACATCCTGCGCCGCTGATCCCGTGCAGGCGCCCACCCCACTTCCGCACATGCATCCGGCCGGACTCTTCATCACCTTCGAAGGCATCGACGGCGCGGGCAAGTCCACCCACATCGCCTCGCTGGCCGACGCCTTCCGGGCGGCGGGCCGCAGCGTCTCGCTCACCCGCGAGCCCGGTGGCACCCCGCTGGCGGAAAAGCTCCGCGAACTGGTGCTGAACGACGCCATGGACCCGCTGAGCGAGGCCCTGTTGATGTTCGCGGCGCGCCGCGATCACCTACAACAGGTCATCGAACCTGCCCTGGCGCGGGGCGAGGTGGTGCTGTGCGACCGGTTCACCGACGCCACCTTCGCCTACCAAGGCAGCGGCCGTGGGTTCGACCTCGAGGTCCTGCGGCAACTGGAGCGCTGGGTTCAGGCGCAGCCTGGCACGGACGCGCTGCGCCAACCCGACCTCACGGTGTGGTTCGACCTGCCGCCCGCCGTGGCCGCGCAGCGCCTGGCCTCCGCCCGCGTGCCCGACCGTTTCGAGTCGCAACCGCAGGCGTTCTTCGAGCGGGTGGCGACGGGCTACGCCCAGCGCATGGAAGGCGCGCCCGAGCGCTTTGCCCGCATCGCGTCCGACCAGCCCAAGGCCGAGGTCTGGCAGCAGGTGCGCCAGGCGTTCGAACAGCGTGGCTGGCTTCAACCCACCGAGGCCCGCGCATGAGCCCGCTCGCACCCTGGCTGCAGAAACAGCTGCGCGGCCTGCTGGCCCAGCGCGGCCACGCCCTGCTGCTGTCCGGCCCGTCGGGCCTGGGCCAGTACGACCTCGCGCTGGCACTGGCCCGCGCCTGGCTGTGCGAGCAGCCGACCCCCGATGGGGCCTGCGGTGTCTGTGGCAGCTGCCATGCGATCGACGTGCGCACCCATGCCGACCTGTGCGCGCTTATGCCTGAGACCCTGAGCCTGGAACTCGGCTGGCCGCTGGACGAGGGCGCGCAGAAAGAAATCGACGACAAGAAGCGCAAGGCCAGCAAGCTCATCCGCGTGGAGGCGGCGCGCGAGGCGGTGGGCTTCACGCAGTTCACGCGCTCGCGCGGCCGCACCAAGGTGATCCTGGTGCACCCGGCCGAGCGCATGAACATCGAGTCGGCCAACACCTTGCTCAAGACGCTGGAAGAACCGGTGGGGGAAGTGCGCTTCGTGCTCTCCACCGAAGCCGCGCACCAGCTGCTGCCCACCATCCGCAGCCGCTGCCAGACCCACAGCATGGTGTGGCCCGAGGAGGCCGAGGCGCTGGACTGGCTGGTGCAACAGGCCACCGACGGCAACAAGGCGGTGGACCGCGCGCAGGCCGCCGTGTGGCTGCAGGCCGCCGGTGGCCGGCCCGACGATGCCCTGGCCTGGGCGGCCACCGGTTTGCAGGGCGCGACCTGGGCGCAACTGCCCCAGGCGTTGGCCCGAGGCGATTGGGGCACCCTCAATGGCTGGCCGCCGGCCCAGCAACTCGCCGTGCTGCAGAAGCTGTGCCACGACCTCATGGCCCGGGCCGCGGGCGCGCCCGCGCGCTTTTTCCAGACCGATCAACTGCCCCCCGCACCCCGCTGGGGCGCGCTGGCGCAGTGGTCGCGCGAGCTCATGAGCGCCGCGCGCTCGGTCGAGCACCCCTACAACGCCGGCCTGATGCAGGAAGCCTGGGCGGCGCGCACCCGGCAGGTGCTGGCCGGCGGGGCGGGGCGCAAGGGCTGACACACGGCCTTAAAACCACCCGCGCGGCAGGGTATTGCCGCTAAACTCGCCAACCATGAGCACCTCCCCCCCTCCATCGGCCGCGGCGGCGCGGCCGAGCGTGATCCAGCTCTCCATCAAGGAAAAGGCGGCGCTGTACGCCGCTTACATCCCCTTGTTCGCCGATGGCGGCATCTTCATCCCTTCTTCGCGCGAATACCGGCTGGGCGATGACGTGTACGTGCTGCTCAGCCTGCCCGACGACCCGCAGCGTTACCCGGTCGCGGGCAAGGTGGCCTGGGTCACTCCCGCCAAGGCCCAGGGGGCCCGCACGCAGGGCGTGGGCATCCGGTTCCCGGCCGACGAGAAGTCGCGCCAGCTCAAATTGAAGATCGAGGAGATCCTGGGCTCCAGCCTCGGTTCCGACCGCGCCACCCAGACACTCTGACACCCCGATTCCCGGTCAGCCGATGCGGCGCACAATGCGGTGCCCATCGGCTTTTTCGTGCCGGCACCTTTTCCGTATGTTCACCGACTCCCACTGCCACCTCAGCTTTCCCGAGCTCCGGGCCCAACTGCCCGGCATCCTCGACGCCATGTCGCAAGCCCAGGTCGACCGGGCCCTGTGCATCTGCACCACGCTGGAAGAATTCGAAGACGTCTACAGCCTCGCCCGCGACCACGACCACCTCTGGTCCACCGTGGGCGTGCATCCCGACAGCGACGAAGTGCAGGAGCCCACGCTCGAGGACCTGCTGGAACGCGCGGCCCGCCCGCGGGTGGTGGGCATCGGTGAAACCGGGCTGGACTACTACCGCCTGGGCGACCGCACGGTGGCCGACATGGAGTGGCAGCGCGAGCGGTTTCGCGTCCACATCCGCGCCGCCCGCCAGACCGCGCTGCCCTTGGTGATCCACACCCGCAGCGCGTCCGACGACACAGTGGCGATCCTGCGCGAGGAGGGCGGTTTCGCCTCCGACACCGCCGCCGGGCTGGCGCCGGCAAAGGGGGTCTTTCACTGCTTCACCGAAAGCATGTCGGTGGCCCGTGCCGCGCTCGACCTTGGCTTCTTCATTTCTTTCTCCGGCATCCTGACGTTTCGCACCGCGGCCGATCTGCGTGAGGTGGCCGCCTATGTGCCGCTGGACCGCACCCTCATCGAGACCGACAGCCCCTACCTCGCACCCGTGCCCTACCGCGGCAAGACGAACACGCCGGCTTACGTGCCCTGGGTCGCCAAGCAGGTCGCCGAGCTCAAGGGACTCAGCGTGGAGGCCGTGGCCGAAGCCACCAGCCGCAATTTCGAGCAGCTGTTTGACCAGGTGACCGCCACGCCATTGGCATAAAAATCCTCATCCAATACATGAGAAATATTAAAAAACACCTTGTTTTTAAATGGATCGCTGGCTTGATCCTGGCATGCACGGGTTCGGCCTGGGCCAACTCGTTCGACGACTTCTTCATCGCCATCGCGAAAGACGACGTCGCGACCGTGCGGCAGCTCGGGCAGCGGGGTTTCGACCTGAACACCCGCAACGCCGCGGGCGAACACGCCTTGTACCTTGCGATTCGCGGCGACGCGCCGCAGGTGACCGACTTTCTGCTGAGCCAGAACAAGGTGGACGTGGAAGCTCGCACCAGCAAGGACGAGAGCCCCCTGATGATCGCGGCGATCAAGGGCCAGCTGGATCTGGCCAAACGGCTGATCGCGCGCAAGGCCGAGGTCAACAAGCCGGGCTGGACGCCCTTGCACTACGCCGCCAGCCACGGCGGCGACAACAGCGCGGCCATGGTGCGCCTGCTGCTCGAACACCACGCCTACATCGACGCCGAGTCGCCCAACAAGACCACGCCCCTCATGATGGCCGCCCAATACGGCAGCGCGGGCGTGGTCAAGCTGTTGCTGGAGGAGGGCGCCGACCCCCTGCTCAGGAACGAACGGGGACTGACCGCGATTGATTTCGCGCGGCAGGCGAATCGGCAGGCTTCCGCCGATATCATTGCGGCCTTTGTGCGCGCCCAGCAGCCCAAAGGCAAGTGGTGAAGCCAGGCCTGCGACCCGCAGGCCTCTGGTCGAACTGGCCTGGAGTAGGTGTAACCCACATGCGCCAAATGGCGCGGCCGCATCAAAATCGCCCCCGACACCCACAAATTGAGGAGACGCCGTGAAATTGGCAAGCCAAAAGGACTTTTTCTCTGGACTCATGTTCACCATCGTTGGCATCACGTTTGCCATCGGAGCGACCAACTTCACGGTTGGCAGCGCGGCGCGCATGGGCCCAGGCTACTTCCCACTGTTGCTAGGCATCGTCCTGGCGGGGCTGGGAGTGATCGTGACGCTGCAGTCATTCAAGAGCAAGGCCATCGATGGTGACCCCATCGGCAGCATTGCCTGGCGCCCCCTGGGCTTCATCATCGGCGCCAACCTGGCTTTCGGCATCCTGCTCGTCGGCCTGCCAAGCGTGGGCCTTCCCGCCTTCGGCCTGATCGTCGCGATCTACGCACTGGTCCTCATCGCCGGCTACGCGCGCCCCAACTCCAGCCTCAAGGAGTCGGTGATCCTCGCGACCATCCTTGCCGTTGGCAGCTACGGCGCCTTTGTCTACGCATTGAATCTGCAGTTCCCGGTGTGGCCTGCGTTCCTGACCGCCTGATCCGGAGACTCTTTTTATGGAACTTTTTGACCATCTGGCGCTGGGCTTCGGCGTCGCCTTCACTTTCCAGAACATCCTCTACGCCCTGGTGGGTTGCCTGCTGGGCACCCTGATCGGCGTGCTGCCCGGCATCGGCCCGGTCGCCACCATCGCCATGCTGCTGCCCGCCACCTACGGCCTGCCGCCCGTGGCCGCACTGATCATGCTGGCCGGCATCTACTACGGCGCGCAGTACGGTGGTTCCACCACCGCCATTCTGGTCAACCTGCCGGGCGAGTCGTCTTCGGTGGTGACCGTGATCGACGGCCACCAGATGGCGAAGAAGGGCCGGGCAGGCCCCGCGCTGGCCGCCGCTGGTCTGGGTTCGTTCTTCGCGGGTTGCGTCGGCACCTTGGTGCTGGCCGCGTTCGCGCCGCCGCTGACCGAGGTGGCCCTGAGCTTCGGCCCCGCCGAGTACTTCTCGCTCATGATCGTGGGCCTGATCGGCGCCGTGGTGCTGGCTTCGGGTTCGCTCGTCAAGGCGCTGGCCATGATCGTGCTGGGCCTGCTGCTGGGCCTGGTGGGCACCGACGTGAACTCGGGCGTGGCCCGCTTCAGCTTCGACGTGCCTGAACTCACCGACGGCATCAGCTTCGTCGTGATCGCCATGGGCGTGTTCGGCTACGGCGAAATCATCCACAACCTGTCCCACCCCGAAGGCGAGCGCCAGGTGTTCACCGACAAGGTGCACGGCCTGATGCCCACCAAGGAAGACTTCAAGCACATGCTGCCGGCCGTTTTGCGTGGCACGGCCCTGGGTTCCGCGCTGGGCATCCTGCCTGGCGGTGGTGCGCTGCTGTCGGCTTTCGCCGCCTACACGATCGAGAAGAAGGTCAAGCTCAAGCCCGGTGAGATCCCGTTCGGCAAGGGCAACATCCGTGGCGTGGCCGGCCCCGAGTCCGCCAACAACGCCGGCGCGCAGACCTCGTTCATCCCGCTGCTCACGCTGGGCATTCCGCCCAACGCCGTGATGGCGCTGATGGTCGGTGCCATGACCATTCACAACATCCAGCCGGGCCCGCAGGTCATGACCAGCAACCCGGAACTGTTCTGGGGTCTGATCGCTTCCATGTGGATCGGCAACGCCATGCTGATCATCTTGAACCTGCCGCTGATCGGCATGTGGATCAAGCTGCTGGCCGTGCCTTACCGCTGGCTGTTCCCGGCCATCGTGCTGTTCTGCGCGATCGGTGTGTACTCGACCAACAACAACAGCTTCGACATCTGGATGGTGGCGCTGTTCGGCGTGATCGGCTACATCTTCATCAAGCTCGGTTGCGAGCCGGCGCCCTTGCTGCTCGGCTTCATCCTGGGCCCGATGATGGAGGAGTACCTGCGCCGCGCCCTGCTGATCTCGCGTGGCGACTGGTCGGTCTTCGTGACCCGCCCGATCTCCGCCTCCTTGCTGGCCGTGGCCGTGGCCTTGCTGCTCATCGTGCTGCTGCCATCGATCAAGAAGAAACGCGAAGAAGCCTTCGTCGAGGACTGAAGCACCGGGCGCCTCGCGCGCCCAATCTCTTCACCAAGCCCGGGCCGCTGCAAAGTGGCCCGGGCTTTTTTTCGCCTTGATCTTCATCCGAAAGGTAGATGGTGATACTTCGATAAGGTCGCCATATTTCCCTTGAAAATCAACCTCATGTAGAAAAATATGCGCATCGCTGTATATACTTTGATATTGCGATCCACCACCTTCCATGAGATGCCCATGAAAACCTTCGCCACCCGCTCTCTGGCCTTCGCTCTGGCCGCCGGCTTTGCCTTCGCCTCGCACGCGGCCGACGTCACGGTTTCGGCCGCGGCCAGCCTGACCAACGCCTTCCGCGAAATCGCGCCCATGTTCGAATCGGCGAATCCGGGCACCAAGGTGCAACTCAACTTCGCCGCTTCGGGCGCCTTGCTGCAGCAAATCGCCAAGGGCGCGCCGGCCGATGTCTTTGCCAGCGCCGACCAGGAAACCATGGACCAGGCCCAAACCCAGGGTCTGGTGAAGGAATCCCAGCGCCGCAACTTCGTGTCCAACGCCCTGGTGGTCATCGTGCCCAGCGCCAGCGCCAACGTGCCGAAATCGACCAACGATCTCACCCAGCCGGCCTATGCCCGCATCGCCATCGGCCTTCCCGCCAGCGTGCCGGTGGGCCGCTACACCAAGAGCGTGCTGGAAGGCGCCAACCTCTGGGGCGCGATCGAGCCCAAGATGATCGGCGCCACCAACGTGCGCCAGGCCCTGGACTACGTGGCGCGAGGGGAGGTCGATGCCGGCTTCGTCTATTCGACGGACGCCGCCATCATGTTGGACAAGGTGAAGGTCGCGCTCACGGTGCCGACCCCCAAGCCGATCCTGTACCCCGTGGCACCACTGCCCGCCGGCCCCAATGCTGCGCAGGGTGAGAAGTTCGTCGACTTCCTGTTCACGCCGCCGGCCCAGGCCATCCTCAGCAAGTACGGCTTCGGCAAGCCCTGATTTCGAGAACCGGAACGCCCCGTGGCCGAAGCCTGGATACCCCTCGCACTCACCCTCAAGGTGGCGGGCTGGGCCACCGCCATCAACCTGCTGCTCGGTGTGGGTGTGGGCTACGCGCTGGCGCGCTGGCGCTTCCCCGGCCGTGAGGTGGTGGACGCCGCGCTGACGCTGCCCATGGTGATGCCACCGACGGTGCTGGGCTACTACCTGCTGGTGGTCATCGGCACCCACGGCGTGCTGGGTGCCTGGCTGCTCGAACACTTCGGCCTGCGTCTCATCTTCACGGTGCCGGCCGCCATCATCGCGGCCACCATCGTGTCCTTCCCCCTGGTGTTCAAGGCCGCGCGCGCGGCTTTCGAAACGGTGGACCCGCAACTGGAGGATGCGGCCCGCACCCTCGGCATCAACGAGTGGGCGGTGTTCTTCCGGGTGTCGTTGCCTCTGGCGTGGCGCGGCATTCTCGCGGGCCTGCTGCTGTCGTTCGCCCGGGCGCTGGGTGAGTTCGGCGCCACGCTGATGGTGGCCGGCAGCATCGCGGGCAAGACGCAGACCCTGTCCATCGCCGTCTACGAAGCGGTGCAGGCCGGCCAGGATCACACCGCGAACTTCCTCGTGGCGGTGACCTCGATCACCTGCATGGTGGTGCTGCTGAGCGCGGGCCGCCTGGTGCCGGGCCGCGTGGCCGCGCGGGCTTGAGATGTACCGGGACAACACGCTTCCTCTGGCCATGGCATCCTCTCGCATGGATGGCGATACCGATGCAAAGGCTCCGGCCATGGTCTGGGATGTGAGGCTGCGCAAGCTCCTGCGGCAAGGAGGCTCGCAGTTCGAGCTCGATGTGAGCTTCCAGACCTCGGCCCAGCGCGTGGTGATTTTTGGCCCATCGGGGGCCGGCAAAACCCAGACGCTGCGCATGATCGCGGGCCTTGGAACACCGGACGAGGCGAGGGTGGTGGTGGCTGGGCAGGTGCTCTGCGACACCGCCCGGGGCATGGTCGCCACGCCACAGGAACGGCATCTCGCCTACGTGTTCCAGGAATACGCACTCTTTCCCCACCTGACCGTCGTCCAGAACGTGGCCTTCGCCTTGCGCCGGGGTTGGAAGAACCCGAACAAGGCCATCGCGGACGAAAGCGTGCAGCGCTGGATTTCGACGTTCCACCTGGAATCGGTGGCGGGTCACTATCCCCACCAGATTTCCGGCGGGCAGCGACAGCGCACCGCGCTGGCCCGGGCCTTGGTCACCAACCCGCGCGCCTTGCTGCTGGACGAACCATTCGCGGCCCTGGACAAGGGACTTCGGCGGCGCCTGAGAGACGAACTCAAGGCGCTGCAGATGCAGATCCAGCTGCCGATGCTGCTGATCACCCACGACGACGACGACGTGAACTGCCTGGCGGAGCAGGTGATCTGCATCGACGGGGGCAAAGTCGTCGAGAGTCCCGCAACGCCACCGGAACTGCGCGAGTAGCCGCGCCTGTGACTGCTATGCTCAAAATCTGGTCAAGACGGCGGACAACTAGCGGGAACGGGCATGGTGACAAGAAGGCGCAAAGGCGGCGATCGGCTGGATGTCCGCGGATCGATCTGGATCTCGGTCGGTGGAGACAGCCTGGGTGGGCATGGGC
>NZ_JBYTAE010000108.1:0-17471 GCF_058787875.1 Hydrogenophaga sp. FW305-3-2-15-A-LB1
GGCCGGATATAAGAATGCAGCCCGCCAATACGGCCAACACACAAAGCGCTTGCAACTTGGGAGGCGTCCATATAAGAAGCAAATGGAAGCACGGCGAGTGAGGCAAGGATGGAACGGCGAAGCATGATGGCTCCACTGTAGGCAAGGCGGCCAACATTTGGAAATTAAATGTTAGGATGAATTTCATCCATTTTTCAAATGATGCCTCTGCTCGACCCCCGCCTGCTGCGCGCTTTTGCGGCCATCGCCGATGCCGGCAGCTTCACCCTGGCGGCGGACCGCCTGAGCATGACGCAGTCCACCATCAGCCAGCAGCTCGCCCGCCTGGAAGAAGCCGTCGGGCAGGTGCTGATCGATCGCGCGGCGCGGCCGATCCAGCCCACGGCGGCCGGCGAGCGCCTGCTCGGCTACACGCGCCGCATCCTGGCGCTGCAGGAAGAGGCGGCATCGGCGCTGCGCGACCCCGCGGGCACGGTGTCCTTGCGCATCGGGGTGCCCGAAGACCTGGTCAGCGCGCCGATGGCCCAGGCCTTTGCGGACTTTGCGCGGCGCCACCGCGAGATCCACCTGGACGTGACGGCCGGCCTGAGCCGCGATCTGATCCGGCGCTACCGGGCCGGTGAACTGGACATCGCCATCGCCAAGGAACAGAGCGCCAGCCCCGATCACCGCGCGAGCTTTCCCGAGGCCATGGCCTGGTTCGAAAGCGCCGAGGCCCCGCCGGCCTGGCCCAACCCCCTGCCGCTGGTGGCTTTTCCGCCCGGCGGCCTCTACCGCGAGGCCATGTTCGAGCGCGTGGAACAGGAGCGGCTGGGCTGGTACATCGCCTTCACGGGCAACAGCCTGCACAATGTGCTGGTGGCGGTGGAGGCCGGGCTGGGCCTGTCGCTCCTGCCCCGGAATGCGGTGGCCGGCTACCGCGTGCGGCGCCACGCGCCGTTCCAGGGCGAACCGCCGATCGCGGTCTCCATCTATGCCGGGGAAGGCACGGGCCCCCTGGCCGAACTGGTGGCGCAGATGGCGGCCGTGCTGGCCGCCCGAAGCGGGCAGCAGCCCGCCTGAGCCAGGCCTGCGGTCAGCCCTGCGGCGCGCTGTGCGCTTGTAGGTCCGCCCGCTTCACGGTCAGCCCTGCGGCGCGCTGTGCGCTTGTAGGTCCGCCCGCTTCGCGGTCAGCCCTGCAAGGCCGCCCACATGTCCTTGTCGCGCTCGGCCGTCCAGATGCGGGGGTTCTTGATGCCCTTGGCTTCGTCGTAGGCGCGGCTCACGTCGAACGGCAGGCAGTGTTCGTAGATGAACACGTGGCCGAACACCGGGTCCATGCTCTTGCGGGTGTGGGCCATGGCGGCCTTGAGGTCCATGCCGGCGGCGGCGGCTTCCTTGCCGGCCTGGAACAGCGTGGTCACCCAGCGCTTGGTGTAGTCCAGCGCCTTGTCCACATCGGCGCGGCCCTTCATGGCTTCGCCACGGCCGGGCACGATGGCCTCGGCCTTGAGTGCGCGCAGGGCTTCGAGCGTGGCGGGCCATTCTTCCAGCTGCGCGTCGCCGGTGTACACGCCGGCTTCGTACTCCACCAGGTCGCCGCTGAACAGCACCTTTTCTTCTTCCACCCAGGCGATGGTGTCACCTCGCGTGTGGCCCTGGCCCGGGTGCCAGATCTCGACCTTCACGCCACCCAGGTCCACGGTCAGCGAGCCCTGGCGGCCCGGCTGGCCATCGCCCACCACCAGCGTCGGCCAGGTCAGGCCGGGCACGCTCTCGGAGCCCCGGAACAGGCGCGGAAAACGCTCCATCTCGCTCTGCATGTCCTCGGCGCCGCGCTCCACGATGAGTTCGTAGGTGCCGCGGCTGGCGATCACCTCGGTCGCGCCCTCGGCCACGTAGGCGCTCGCACCCAGCACGCGCACCGCGTGGTAGTGGGTCAGCAGCACGTACTTGATGGGCTTGTCGGAGACGGTGCGGATCTGCCTGATCAGGTCCTGCGCCATGGCCGGCGTGGCCGTGGCGTCGCTCACCATGATGAACTTCTCGCCAATGATCACGCCCGAGTTCGGGTCGCCTTCGGCGGTGTAGGCCCAGCAATGTTTGCTGAGCTGTTCGAAAGTGGTTTTCTTGTCGTCCAGGTCGGCCTGGGAGGCGAAGGCTTTGCTCATGGGGGTCTCCTGTGGGGAAGCACAAATTTTACCTAAACGAAATCAATTACGCATACGTAAATCATGATGCCCCCGTGGGGCCACCGGACAAACCGCGTTCCAGCATCTGCACCACCTCCTCGGCGAAGGCGCTGTAGCTCATGGGGCCGCCTGGGCGCAGCCAGGTGAACGTCCAGTTGATCATGCCGAACAGCATCATGGTCAACGCGGTCTGGTTGGCCGGTGTCACGCGCTCGGGGTAGGCGCGGATGATGAAACGGGTGAACGCCGCCACCACATCGCGCTGGCGGTTGACGATCAGCATGCGCTGCACGGGGCCGAGGAACTTGGTGTCGGACACCAGGGCGATGTGGCGCGTGGCCGAGGTCTCGTACTCGGCCAGGAAGGCCCGCACCAGCTCGCTCAGAGCGTCGCGCTCGCTCAGGTTCTTGCGCTGCGCGCGCGCCTCGGCCTCGCCGATGAGGGCGAGCAGGCGCTGGGTGTAGCGGTCGAGCAGGTCGAACAGGATCGCTTCCTTGCTCTCGTAGTAGTGGTAGAGCCGCGCCTTGCTGGTGCCGCAGGCGGCGGCGACCTCGTTCATGCTTGTGGCGGGAAAACTCTGCGCGGCGAAGCAGCGCGCCGCGACGTTCTGGATTTCGTCGCGCTTGAGCTCGTGGGATGCGGATTTGGGTCGGGCCATCGGCGCATTCTGCCGGATGGCGCCCTAAGATCCGGCCATGGTCAAACCCGTCGATCCCTTCGCCCGACACGCCTGCGAACTGCTCTCGGGCGTGGGGCCGTGCGTGCCCAAGCGCATGTTCGGCGGCTGGGGCATTTCCACCGACGGCATGAACATCGCGATCATTGCGTGGGACACGCTGTTCCTCAAGACCAACGCCGAGACCGAGCCGCGCTGGCTGGCCGCCGGCGGCCGCCCCTTCGTGTACGAATTCAAGGGCAAGTCCGGGCGGCTGCACTACCACACGCCCCCGGACGAGGCGCTGGAGTCACCCGCGCTCATGCTGCCCTGGGCACGGCTCGCGCTGGAGGCGGCGGTGGCCGCGCGCAAGCCGAAACGCAAGCCCCGCTGACGGCCGCAGCGCAGGGCCGCCCCAAGCAAGGCCAGCCCCCTCGGAGGGCAGCGACCCGCGCAGCGACAGAGCGTGGGCGCGCGAGGCCTCAGGGCGGGTTGGATTCGTAGGGCGTGAGCACCCGGCCCCGGCCGGCAACGAGGTACTCGCTGTAGCCGAACAGGCCGCGCATCAGCCGGGCGAACGCCCAGCCTGCCTGCCCCAGGGCCACGGCGAGCTCGCGCGACGGCGCCACCACCTCGCGGCCGAAGCGGTCGGGCTGGTCCACGGCCTGGGGCTCGGCGCACCAGTCGAAACGCACCGGGCCGGCGCTGGCCGGCTGCCAGGGCTCCATCACCAGGCGCGCGCCCGCCGGCACCACCAGGCTTTCGCCCGCGGCCAGCATCACGTCACCCGATTCGTTGCCCGCGCCCTGGTGCGGCACACCCAGCGTCACCCACGCTCGGCCCTGCGTGATGTGCAGGCGGCTCGGCACCTGCGGGCGCAGGGTCATCGCGCGGCGCGCGTCGAGGCGCCAGCCACGCAGGGCAGCGGGGCAGGCAACGCGGTCGGACACAACGGCAATGGGGGCGAAACGGGTGTTCATGGAAGGCTCCTTAACAAGGGACGATGGCTCATCCTGGGAATGAATGTTCGGGCCGAACGCCCTCTGCGTCCAATGAATACGCAGTAAGCTATTGATTCGCTAACCGCATCAATGCCCGGAGCCCCCATGCAGCTCACCAGCAGCCACCCCCGCACCCGCCCCATTGCCGCCGGGCACCTGCGCGCCTTCGAAGCCGTGGCCCGCCACCTCAACTTCCGCGCTGCCGCCGAAGAACTCTCGCTCACGCAAAGCGCGGTCAGCCGGCAGATCCAGGCGCTCGAAGACGAGGTCGGCACCGCCCTCTTCCTGCGCCACACGCGCGCGGTCGAACTCACCAGCGCGGGCTCGCAACTGCTGCGCGCCTCCAGCATGGCGCTGGAGCGCATCGACGCGGCCGTGCGGCAGATCCGCCAGAGCGCAGGCCGCAAGGGCGTGGCCATCACCACCTGGGCCTCGTTCGCCTCCATGTGGCTGATTCCGCGCCTCGAAGCCTTCCAGCGCGACCACCCCGACATCGACATCCGCATCGACGCCACCGACAACGCTGTGGACCTTGCCACCTCCGACGTGGACCTCGCCCTGCGCTACGCCGTGCCACAGGCCATGCCCGCCGACGCGCAGCGCCTCTTCGGCGAACAGCTCACGCCCGTGGCCAGCCCCTGGCTGCTCAAGACCCAGCCCATCCACAGCATTGAAGACCTCTCGCGCTGCGCCCTCATCGAGGCCGGTGACGCGCACCGCACGCGCCACCTCGAATGGCTCACCTGGCAACGCTGGCTCGACACCTTCGGCAACAAGCCCGCCACCCCGGCCGGCAAACGCGGTGGCCGCGCCACGCCGGCCAAGCTCTCGCCGCAGCGCTGGATGTACTTCAACTACGCCAACCAGATCGTGCAGGCCGCACTCACCGGCCAGGGCGTGGCGCTCGCGCGCCTGCCGCTGGTGGCCGAAAGCCTGGCCAGCGGCGCGCTGGTCGAGCCCCTGCCCCACACCCGGCTGGACTCGCCGCTCGTGTACTGGCTGCTGGTCGCGCCGCGCAGCGCGCAGCGGCCCGAGGTCAAGGCCTTTTGCGAATGGCTGCTCAAGCAGGCCGCCGAAACGCGCGAAGCCATCGGCGACGTGCCCGATCCCGACACAGTGGACCAGATGGACTGAGGCGCGGTGGTGCCTGCGCGATCGCGCGCGCTCAGGCACACTCCGGCGCTTTCCCATCCAAAGTCT
This sequence comes from Hydrogenophaga sp. FW305-3-2-15-A-LB1, assembly GCF_058787875.1. Lineage (NCBI taxonomy): Bacteria > Pseudomonadati > Pseudomonadota > Betaproteobacteria > Burkholderiales > Comamonadaceae > Hydrogenophaga > Hydrogenophaga sp. FW305-3-2-15-A-LB1. The sequence goes on from NZ_JBYTAE010000108.1 coordinate 5,028, forward strand.
TCATGTCGTCCTCTCAGCACCTCGCCGCCGGCAACCTGCGCAGCATCACCTTCATGCTCGTGGCCGTGGGCTTCTTCGCGTTCATGGACGCGGTGCTCAAGACCCTCTCCGCCACCTACCCGGTGCTGCAGATCGCCGCGCTGCGTGGCCTCACGGCCCTGCCGCTGGTGCTGCTTTACATCTCGTGGCGCGGTGGCTGGCACACCTTGCTCAAGGTCCGCTGGCCGCTGCACCTGCTGCGGGGCGTGCTCGGCATCACCATGCTCGCGCTGTTCACCCTGGGCGTGCGCGAGCTGCCGCTGTCGGCCGCGTACACGCTGTTCTTCATCTCGCCGCTGCTCATCACCGCCCTCTCGGTGCCCGTGCTCAAGGAGCGCGTGCCCAAGGCGCACTGGTGGGCGATTGCCATCGGTTTCGTGGGCGTGCTCATCGCGCTGCGCCCCAGCGGCGGCGACCTGCAGGCCGGCTTCGTCAGCCTCGGCGGCCTCGCCACGCTGGGCGCGGCCCTGTGCTACGCGATCTCGGCCGTGGTCGGGCGCCTGGCCACCCGCACCGACAGCAGCGAGAGCATGGTGTTCTGGATGATGGTGTTCATGGCCCTCGGCGCGGGCGCGCTCTCCTGGGCCGAGTGGGTGCCGATCCGGCGCAGCGACGCGCTGTTGCTGGTGGCCCTGGCCGTCACCGGCTTCTGCGGCCAGCTCGCCATCACCGAGGCTTTCCGCCACGGCCAGGCCTCGGCCGTGGCCCCGTTCGAGTACAGCGCGCTGGCCTGGGGCCTGGGGCTGGACTGGCTGATCTGGCACACCCTGCCCAGCGCCCACACCTGGGTGGGCGCGGCCATCATCGTGGGCAGCGGGCTCTACCTCGTGCGGCGCGAGAAGCGCATCACCGAGGTGCACGCGAGCGCGGACCATCCGTAGCGGCGCCGGGCAACCGGCATCGAAGACCGGTTTCGCCCAAAGCCGCCTAGACGCCCAATGGTTCCAGCTGCGCCCGCACGAGCATCCTCTGCTCCGGGGGAAGTTGGTCGGCAACGTTCAGAACGGCCTCGCGCGCCAGCACCTTGGCTTCGCTGTCCAAGCCATACAGGCCATTGGCCGCCTCAATCAACACCCCTTCCCGGCCTTCAGTCATCGACTCGACCACCACCAGGAGCGCGTTGAGCACCTGCAGCATCGATGAGCCGTCCGGCAGCACCGAGAGACGGCCAGCCAGGGCGACCAGTGGCTGCGCGCGCTGAGCATCGGGCAATGCCTTCGCCCCATCAAGAACGGCGTCGAACCCGTTCTTCCTGACGTCTTCGGGAAGGTTTGCGCATTGGGTCGCCAACGCAACCAGCACCGCGCCTTGCTCGTCAGCGGGAATGACCTGGTTCATTTGCAGGATCCGATCGAACGACGCCTTTCTTTCTTCATTGGGAATGCACGCCAGTTCCTTGGCCAAGCAGACCTGGCATTCGCTGCGCCGAGCCAGCGGCGCCTCATTCGCGATGTTCAACAGCGCGTTGAACCGGTTTTCCACCGACTCTTCGGTGAGCGAGATCAATGACCCGGCCAGTTCCTCGAAAACAGGCCATCCCTCATCGAACGGCATGTCTTTGGCCAGATTCAGGATGGCATCGAATCGACCGTGCCGGTCGTCTTGCCACAACTCCCAGAAGCGCCCCGCGAGGGCAGTCAGCGGCTTCGATCGGAAGCCATCCGGCATGGCCTCGACAAAGGACAGCATCTGGTCAAACACCTTCGTTCTGTCCTCGATGTCAAAGAGACGGATCAGCTTCTCCGACAAGGCCATCAAGGGGGTCCCCTGCATGTACCCATCGAGTTTTTCGATGCTTGCCAGGAACGACTGAAACGCCGGCATGACGCCATCTTGTGACCGCGTCACCGAGAAGTGGCTTTTGATCGCCTGGGCCAGCAGCCGGTCTTCGGTGGCCTTCCTGAGTTTTCGGTTGACCGCACCTGCGACCCGCACGTCCGCCTCGGCCAGATAGCCCGTGATGTGCCGAACCAAGTCGCGTTGCAACGTGTTCAGCGGCGAGGCGCACTGGCGGATGGTCTCTTTCAAGTCGGCGTGAATGTCCTTGGACCACGCGCCATTCGGGTCCGAGAGGCTCAACTCATCGCGCAGAGCTTGCAGTGCGGCCCTCGCCTCACAGCGCCTTTCAAAGGTCAGGGCACTGAATCCGTGGTTCATGGCGGTCAACACCGATCGGCAATCCGCCAGACCCAGGAAGGGGCCTTCGAGCGGAAAGAACGTGCCCAGCGTTTCCTGCATCAGGAGGGCCAGGTCTTCATGGGAGCGAAGGCGACCCTGAGAGCCGACGATGTCGCCTTCATTCGACGCGGCACAGCGGCCGGTGTTCGACGCAATGTGGAAAGAATTCATGTTCAAACAGTCTTTGATACCCAGCACGGCGCTGGAAGACCTGAGTGACCCACCCTTTTCCCCAAGTTCGCCGTGCGACCGACACGGCGGTGCCGCTCAGCGCTCAGGCCACATCACGCCCGTGTCGCTCAGGATCGCGTCCAGCGGCACATCGTGGATCTCGGGCTTGAGGTAGGGCAGCCAGCCGAAGTCGTAGCCCAGGCCCACGGTGAACGGCTTGGGATTCAGGCTGGCGAGCGTGCGGTCGTAGAAACCGCCGCCATAGCCCAGGCGGAAACCGCCGGGCCCGTAGCCCACGCAGGGCACGAAAATCAGCGTGGGCACGACGATCTCGGTGTCCTTCGGCTTGGGAATGCCGTAGGCGTCTTCTTCCATCGGGCAACCCGGGTACCAGGTGTAGAAGGTCAGCGTCTTGTCCACCTTGTTCACCACCGGCAGGCCGATGCGCCGGTGCTGCTGCTGCCCTTGCGCGTCCTCCTCCAGGCCGGCCTCCTGCCAGCGGAACAGCGCGGGCAGCGGATCGAACTCGCCCTTGATCGGCCAATACGCGCCGATGACGGTGTCGGGCCGGTGGATCAGCCACACGCGCATGACCCGCTGCAGCAGGTCGTTGCGCCAGGCGCGGTCGGCCAGGGACTGTCGTTTTTCAATCAGCGATTTGCGCCATTCGACCTTCAGCGCAGCCGCCGATCCGTCGCCCGGCGAAGCGTGGGGTTTGTGGGGACTCTGACCGTCTTTGTTGTCCATAATCGACACATGAATCTGGTTGATGAGAAACAGGGCAGCGCGCGGCGAATCGGTCGACGCCTGCAAGGGCTGGGACTGCGGCTCATTATGGCGGTGCTCGTGACACCGGGCCTTGCGCTGGCACAAGCCACCAGCGGCGGCGGCGATGCCGCGCTGCTGGAGATGCGCTCGGCCTATTCGCGCGGCAACAGCTTCCAGCTCGCCAACCTGCTGCCCACCGTGCGCGGCCACGCGTTGGAGCCGCTGGCGAACTACTGGAGCATCCGCTCGCGGCTGGACATCGCCACGCCGGTGGACATCCGCGCCGCGCTCGACCGCATGGCGGGCACCTACTGGGAAGACCGCCTGCGCAACGACTGGCTGCTGCAGTTGGGCAAGGCACGCGACTGGGCCAACTTCGACGCCGAGCTGCCACGCTTTCGCATGAACGACGACCGCCAGGTGCGCTGCTACGCACTCATGCGCGACGTGATGACCGGCCGCGCGACCGGCGAGGCCGTGGCGCCCGTGGTGCAGGCCAACTGGCACGCGCAGCGCGAGGCCGAAGACGGTTGCGCGACCGCCGCCAAGTTCCTGCTCGACGCCGGGCAGCTCAAACCCCAGGTGGTGTGGCAGCGCGCCCGGCTGGCCATGGACGCCAACCGCGCGCGCGTGGCCACCCAGGCCGTGGCCATGCTGGACCCGGACCTGAGCGCCACGGTCGACAGCATCGCAAGCGACCCCGCGAAATACCTGGACGAAAAACTCACCGCGATCCGGCCCCGCACCAAGGAACTGGTGACGCTGGCCATCATCCGCCTCGCCGCCAACGACCCCACCGCCGCCGCGCTGGAGATGGACCGCACGCGCTGGAAGGCCCAGCTCACCAAGGAAGAGCGCAGCTGGACCTGGGGCGTGATCGGCAAGCGCTCGGCGCAGAAGCTGCAGGCCGAGGCGCTGGGCTACTTCGCCAACGGCGAAGACCGCCACATGCACGACGAGCACCTGGCCTGGAAGGCGCGCGCGGGCATGCGCGCGGGCTCCTGGAGCGCCGTGCACGATGCCGTGGCCGCCATGAGCGAGGCCCAGCAGAGCGACCCGGCCTGGGTGTACTGGGAAGCGCGCGCGGTGCAGGCGCTCAAGCTGCCCGACCCGGTGGCCGCCTCGGCCAAGGCGCGCGAGCTGTTCGAGAGCATCGCCTCCACCCGCGACTTCTACGAACAGCTGGCGATGGAAGAACTCGGCCGGCCCATCACCGTGCCGGCCGCGCCCGCACCGCTCACCGCCGAGGAAGTCGCCGCCGCGCAGAACAACCCCGGCCTGCGCCGCGCGCTGATCGCCATCCGCCTGGGCCTGCGCAGCGAAGGCGTGCGCGAGTGGAACTACACCGTGGGCCTGCACACCCCCGGCGGCATGGGCGAGCGCGAGCTGCTGGCCGCCTCGGCCCTGGCCTGCCAGCATGAGCTCTGGGACCGCTGCATCAACACCAGCCTGCGCACGCCCGAATCGATGGACCACGCGCAGCGCTTCCCCACGCCGCACCGCGCCCAGGTGGTCAGCCGCGCCACCGAGATCGGCCTGGACCCGGCCTACGTGTACGGCCTGATCCGGCAGGAAAGCCGCTTCGTCACCGACGCCCGCTCGGGCGTGGGCGCTTCCGGTCTCATGCAGGTGATGCCGGCCACCGCGCGCTGGACCGCCAACAAGATCGGCCTGACCAACTTCAAACCCGCCCAGATCACCGAGCGCGACACCAACATCCAGATCGGCACCGCCTACCTGAAGTTCGCGCTCGACGACTTCCAGGGCTCGCTGCCACTGGCCGCCGCCGCGTACAACGCCGGGCCCGGCCGCTCGCGCCAGTGGCGCAACGGGCCGGTGCTGCCGGGCGAGGTCTGGACCGAGAACATCCCGTTCGAGGAAACGCGCGACTACGTCAAGCGCGTGCTGGCCAACACCACCAACTACGCCGCGCAAATCACCGGCCAGCCGCAGTCGCTGCGCGCGCGGCTGGGCACCGTGGGCCCGCGCCCGGTGAACGCCCCCACCGTCAACCCCGACCTGCCCTGACGCCCATGAAGAACGTTCTTGTCCTCGGTGGCACCGGCTTCATCGGCCGCCACGTCTGCGAAAAACTGCACCGCCAGGGCTGGCGCATCACCGTGCCCACCCGCCGCGCCCTGAACGCCGCGCATGTGCAGCACCTGCCTCGGGTGACGGTGCTCGAAGCCGACGTGCACGACCCCGGGCAACTGCTCAGCCTGCTGGACGGGCACGACGCGCTCGTCAACCTCGTGGCCATCCTGCACGGCAGCGAAGACGACTTCGAGCGCGTGCACGTGGAACTGCCACTCTCGCTGGCCGAGGCCTGCGCGGCCGACGGCATCCGCCGCGTGGTGCACGTGAGCGCGCTGGGCGCGAGCCTGGACGGCCCGTCACGCTACCAGCGCAGCAAGGCGCGCGGCGAAGAGGTGCTGCGCGGCGCGGGCCTGGACCTCACCATCCTGCGGCCCAGCGTGGTCTTTGGCGAGGGCGACCGCTTTCTCAACCTGTTCGCGCGCCTGCAGGCCGTGCTGCCCGTCGTGCCGCTGGCCGGCGCGAACGCGCGCTTTCAGCCCGTGTGGGTGGAAGACGTGGCCCAGGCGGTGGTGACCTGCCTGCGCGACCGCGACCTGCCCATGAGCAGCGCGGGCCAGACGTTCGAATGCGTCGGGCCCGAGGTATTCACCCTGGCCGAGCTCGTGCGCGTCGCCGGGCGCCATGGCAGCCGGCAGCGCCCCGTGCTGCCGCTGCCCGCACCACTGGCGCGGCTGCAGGCCATGGTGATGGAGGCCATGCCCGGCGACCCGGTGATGAGCCGCGACAACCTCGATTCGATGACGGTGGACAACGTGGCCTCGCGGCAATGGCCCGACCTTTCGGCACTGGGCATCCGGCCCGCCAGCGTGCACAGCGTGGCCCCGACCTACCTCGGCGACCGCGGCGGGCGCAGCCAGCTGTTGGATTACCGGCACGGCGCCGGCCGCTGAGCCGAAACTTCGGGCTTTTTTGGGGGCGGGGGTATTTTTTTGGCACACTTCGCGTGTGGCAGAAATGAATACCTTTAACCGACAGGAGCCCCAATGGCCGCACCCGTTCTCAAAAAGCCCAACCGCCGCCTCGCCCCCATCCCCACCCCCACCGAGGAAGACTCGACCTACCGCCCCGAGCATCAGCGCGATGTGGTCAACCGGCTCAAGCGCATCGAAGGCCAGGTGCGCGGCCTGATCGAGATGGTTGAGAATGGCCGGGGCTGCGAGGATGTGGCCCAGCAGATGTGTGCCGCGCGCAAGGCGATGGACAAAGCCTTCTACCGGATGATGGCCTGCTCGGTCATGGAAGCGGTGTCGGAATCGGACTCCGAAATCAACACCTTCCTGCAGGTGGAGCGCTCGACGCGCATTCTTGAAAAATACGCCTAAAGCATTCACCTCAGAACACCTTCCGTGAACCCGCTCGGGCCTCATAGGCCGCGAATCAATCGCCTGGCGTTTTGGCATCAATGCGTGGCCGGCGACCCTCTACCATGGGCGGTTCTTTCAGGAGATCCTTTCCATGGCACTGCAGCTCTACGTCGGCAACAAGAACTACTCGTCCTGGTCCATGCGCCCCTGGGTGCTGATGAAGCAGGCGGGCATTGCGTTCGAAGAGAAGATGATCCGCTTCGACTCGTTCGACGTGAATTCGGTCTTCAAGAAGGAGTTGCGCGCGGTCAGCCCGGTCGCCAAGGTGCCGGTGCTGGTGGACGACGGCTTTGCCATCTGGGACACGCTGGCGATCGCCGAGTACCTTGCCGAGCGTTTCCCCGAGAAGCAGCTCTGGCCGCAGGACGTGCGCGCCCGGGCACGGGCGCGCAGCGTCTGCGCCGAGATGCACAGCGGTTTTGGCGCGCTGCGCAACCACTGCCCCATGAACATCGAGGCCTCGCTGCCCGAGATCGGCCGCCTGATCTGGCGCGACAAGCCGGACGTGCGCGCCGACGTGGCCCGCCTGTGCGGCCTGTGGAGCGAGCTGCTGGCGGCCCAGCCGGCCGGGGCCCTGCTGTTTGGCGCGTTCAGCATCGCCGATGCGTACTTCGCACCGGTGTGCATGCGCATCGCCACCTACGAGCTGCCCGTGCCGGCCGACCTCGCCGCCTACGTGGCCCGCGTGCGCGCGCTGCCCGGGGTGAAGGCCTGGGTGGACGAGGCGCTGGCCGAGCACGACTTCATCGATTTCGACGAGCCGTACCGGCTGGGCCGCTGAGCGGATGATGAACGCCGTCACCCTCGCCGCCCTGGAAGCCTTCCCGGGCCAGCTGGAGGCGCACTTTGCCGCGTTCCCCAGCGGGTTCACGCAATGGGCGCCGCCGTCCTGGGCCGGCGTGCCCAGCGAACCGCTGACCGCGCTCGAGCAGGTCTGCCATGTGCGCGACATCGAAATCGATGGCTACCAGGTGCGCTTCCACCGCACGCTGAACGAAAGCCATCCGACGCTGGTGTCCATCGACACCGACGCCCTGGTCATCGAACGCGGCTACGGCACGTCCGACGCGGCGCAGGCCCTGCTCGACTTCCGCGCCGCGCGGGCCCGCACGGTGGCCCTGCTGGCCGGGCTGGCGCCCGATCGGTTCGAGCGCACCGCGGTGTTCGAGGGCTATGGGCCCGTGACCCTGCGCGGCCTGGTGCACTACCTCTGCAGCCACGACCAGCAGCACCTGGCCGGCCTGCAGTGGTTGCTGGGCCAGATCGAGGCTTCGCGCGTGCCCGCGAACGGCTGAGCCGTTCACCGCGGTCCCGCCCCGCGAGCGCGATCGCTCAGAAGTGCACGACAGTGCGGATCGACTTGCCTTCGTGCATCAGGTCGAAGGCTTCGTTGATCTCGCTGAGCTGGCGGGTGTGGGTGACGAAGGGCTCCAGCTGCAGATGGCCTGCCATCGCGTCGCGCACCATGCCGGGCAGTTCGGTGCGGCCTTTGACGCCGCCAAAGGCCGTGCCCAGCCACTTGCGGCCGGTGACCAGCTGGAACGGGCGTGTGGAAATTTCCTGGCCCGCACCGGCCACGCCGATGACCACGGACTGGCCCCAGCCGCGGTGCGCGCACTCCAAGGCCGCGCGCATCACGTGGACGTTGCCGATGCACTCGAAGGAATGGTCCACGCCCCAGCCGGTCATTTCCACGATGACCTGCTGGATGGGTTTGTCGAAGTCCTTGGGGTTGACGACATCCGTCGCGCCGAAGGTCCTGGCCAGGTCGAACTTCGAGGGGTTGGTGTCGACCGCGATGATGCGGCCGGCCTTGGCCAGCTTGGCGCCCTGGACCACGGCCAGACCGATGCCGCCCAGCCCGAACACGGCCACCGAGTCGCCTTCCTGCACCTTGGCCGTGTTCTTGACGGCCCCCAGGCCGGTGGTCACGCCACAGCCCAGCAGGCAGACCTGCTCGGGGTTGGCCTGCGCGTCGATCCTGGCCAGGGACACCTCGGCCACCACGGTGTACTCGCTGAAGGTGGAGCACCCCATGTAGTGGTGGATGGGCTGGCCGTTGTAGGAGAAGCGCGTCGTTCCATCGGGCATCACGCCCTTGCCCTGGGTGGCGCGCACGGCCACGCACAGGTTGGTCTTGCCGGATCGGCAGAACAGGCATTCACCGCATTCGGCCGTGTACAGCGGGATCACGTGGTCGCCCGGCTTGACGCTGGTGACGCCTTCGCCGACCTCGACCACGATGCCTGCGCCTTCATGGCCCAGGACCACGGGGAAGAGACCTTCCGGGTCGTCGCCGGACAGCGTGAAGGCGTCGGTGTGGCACACGCCCGTGTGCGTGATGCGGACCAGCACCTCGCCCTGGCGCGGCGGGGCCACGTCGATTTCAACGATCTGAAGCGGTTCTCCGGCCTTGAAGGCCACGGCAGCGCGCGATTTCATCTTTGGGGGGGTCCTTATAGTTGGCTTCGTCTTTCGAAGAGGGCCCCGCACGATATCGGCGACGGCGCCTGAGCGCTACCCGTTGCCGGGCGCTTCGAGCCGGGTTGGCCGGCGCATCGGTCAAGTTGGCCGGATCGGAACGGGCCATTCGTGAAACGACAACACAGGCACAACGAAACCACTGAAACATGGAAGTCCCTATGCACTCTTCACCCGTCCGGGTCGACCTGGTCGTGTACCCAGGGTTCAAGGCGCTGGAGGCCATCGGCACCATGAGCGTGCTGGAGTACGCCAACATCCATCTGGCGCAAAGTGGCCGACCGCCCGGCTACAGCGTGAGGATCGCCTCCACCCGGGTTGGCACGATCGCCTCCGACCTGCAGATGTCGCTGGAAGCCACGAAGGCCGTGGACGCGACCGACCTCCCGGACATCGCGGTCATCGTGGGCGCGCGCGCCATCGAGCAGGCCCTGGCGTCGAACCAGCCTCTGGTGGAATGGGCCCGCGACAACGCCTCCCGGGTGAACCGCCTGGTGGGCCTGTGCTCGGGCAGCTTCTTCCTCGCGGAGGCCGGGCTGCTGGACGGCCTGCGCGCCACCACCCACTGGAGCGCGGCGGGCCTGCTGCAGCGAAAGTTCAGGGATGTGAAGGTGGAGCCCGACGCGATCTACATCCGCGCCGGTCATCTCTGGACGTCGGCGGGCGTGACCGCCTGCATCGATCTGGCGCTGGCCCTGGTGGAAGAGGATTTCGGCCGCTCCCTGGCCCTGGCGGTGGCCCGGGATCTGGTCGTCTACCTGCGGCGCCCAGGCGGGCAGTCCCAGTACAGCATGCACCTGGCCAGCCAGAACACCACGCACCCGGGCATCCGCGAGGTGCAGGACTGGATTCTCTCCAACGTCGCGTCGCCGATGCCGCAGAGCGATCTGGCCCGGCGGGCGGCCATGAGCGAGCGGAATTTTCGCCGCGTGTTCGTGAAGGAAGTGGGCGTCGCGCCGAACCAGTACATCGACGCGGCCAGGCTCGACAAGGCCTGCGTGCTCCTGCAGGACGGGGATCTGCCCTTGAAGTCGATCGCCGGGCGCGTCGGCTATGCCTCCGAGCAGTCGCTGCGCAAGCTGTTCCTGAAGCAACTGGGCGTCACGGCCGAGGAGTACCGGGTGCGCTTCAGCAGCGCGCGCCGGCATTCGGATTGAGCACCCAGGCGCGGCCGGCCAGCCCCTGCGCCTAAACTTGCCTCCATGAAAACCTATCTCGTGGGCGGTGCGGTGCGCGACGCGCTGATGGCGCGCGCTTCGGACGCGCCCGCCGCCGTCTCGCACGCGGACCGCGACTGGGTGGTGGTGGGCGCCACGCCCGAAGCCATGGCGGCCGAGGGCTTCCTGCCGGTGGGGCGCGACTTTCCGGTCTTTCTTCACCCGAAGACCAAAGAGGAATACGCGCTGGCGCGCACCGAGCGCAAGACCGCGCCGGGCTACCACGGCTTCGCTTTCCACACCGAGGCCGGCGTCACGCTGGAAGACGATCTCGCGCGGCGCGACCTCACCATCAACGCCATGGCGGTGGCCGCCGAGCACGCGGACGACCCGGCGCGCGCGCCCTTGATCGACCCGCACCAAGGCCAGCGCGACCTGCGCGAACGCGTGCTGCGCCACGTGACCGGGGCCTTCGCGGAAGACCCGGTGCGCATCCTGCGGCTGGCCCGCTTCGCCGCGCGCTTTCCCGATTTTTCGGTGGCGCCTGAGACCCTGGCGCTGATGCGCGAGATGGTGGCGAACGGCGAAGTCGACCACCTGGTGGCCGAGCGCGTGTGGCAGGAGCTGGCGCGTGGCCTCATGGAGCAACGCCCCAGCCGCATGCTGGAGGTGCTGCGCGACTGCGGTGCCCTGCAGCGGCTGTTGCCCGAGGTGGACCGGCTCTGGGGCGTGCCGCAGCGCGCCGAATACCACCCCGAGGTGGACACCGGCGTGCACCTGATGATGGTGCTGGACATGAGCGCGCGCCTGGCCGCGCCGCTGACGGTGCGCTTCGCTTGCCTGTGCCACGACCTGGGCAAGGGCACGACGCCGGCCGACGTGCTGCCGCGCCACATCGGCCATGAGGAGCGCAGCGCGCGCCTGCTCAAGGGCGTGTGCGAGCGGCTGCGCGTGCCCACCGATTGCCGCGAACTCGCCGACGTGGTGGCGCGCGAGCACGGCAACATCCACCGCAGCGGCGATTTCAGCGCGGGCGCGGTGGAGCGCCTGCTGGAGCGCTGCGACGCGCTGCGCAAGCCGGCGCGTTTCCATGAAGTGCTGCTGGCCTGCGAATGCGACGCGCGCGGCCGCCTCGGCCTGGAAGAAGAACCTTACCCACCGCGCGAGCGGCTGGCGCTGGCGCTGTCGGCCTCGCGCTCGGTGGACACGGCCGTGGTCGCGGCCCAGGCCCAGGCCGATGGGCTGAGCGGCCAGCGCGTGGGCGAGCGCATCCACCGCGCGCGCGTCACCGCCGTTTCGCAGGCGCTGGGGTCTTCGGCGCCCGAAGCCCCGGGCGATTGAGCCCATCCGCGCGCCGTCAACCGGGGCCGGAGTCTCTCACCCACGAGGTGGGTTAAAACGATTTTTCACGACATGGGACCGCTCACCCTGTTACGGTAGGGGCCAATGAGCACACTGCCCCAACTGCTGAGCGACCGCTCCGCGCTGTTTCTGGACTTCGACGGCACGCTCGCCGATCTGGCCGGCAGGCCCGATGCGGTGGAGATTCCTCCGGCACTGGTGACCTTGCTGAATGGCCTGCACCAGCGGCTGGATGGCGCGCTGGCGCTGGTGACGGGGCGCGCCCGCGAAGACCTGGAGCCCATGCTGGCCTCGCCCTGGCCGTGGCCGGCGGCGTTCGAACACGGCGCGGTGCGCCTGTCGCCCCACGGGGGGGCGGCCACCACGCGCCCAAGCGGACTGGCGCGCGCGATCGCCGCGGCCGAACAGCTGGTGGCGCGCCACGCGGGGCTGCTGCTGGAGCGCAAGCAGACCTCGATGGCCCTGCACTACCGGCAGGCGCCCATGCTGGAAGCGCTGTGCATGAGCACGCTGACGCAGGCCATCACCGACGAACCCGGCCTGCAGTTGCTGCACGGCAAGGCCGTGGTGGAGGTGAAATCCGCCCGGGTGAGCAAGGGCGCCGCCATCGAGGCCTTCATGCAGGAAGCGCCCTTCGCGGGCCGCGTGCCGGTGTTCGCGGGCGACGATGTGACCGACGAGGCCGGCTTCGACGTGGTGCAGCGCCTGGGCGGCGAGGGCATCAAGGTGGGCGAAGGCCAGAGCCTGGCCCGCCACCGTTGCCCCAGCCCCGAGGCCCTGCGCGCCTGGCTGGCCGATGCCCTGTCCCTCTCCAGCCCACGCCCATG
>NZ_JBYTAE010000109.1:0-16469 GCF_058787875.1 Hydrogenophaga sp. FW305-3-2-15-A-LB1
TGCCCGCCCCACCCAGGAGGTGGACCTGGGCGGCGCGCTCGTCACCCCCGGCCTGGTGGACTGCCACACCCACCTGGTCTACGGCGGGCAGCGGGCGACCGAGTTCGAACAGCGCTTGCAGGGCGTGAGCTACGAAGCCATCGCGCGCGCGGGTGGCGGCATCCGCTCCAGCGTGACCGCGACGCGCGCCGCGAGCGAAGCGCAGCTCCTGGCCAGCGCCCGGCAGCGCGCGCTGTGCCTCATGGCCGAGGGCGTGACCACGCTGGAGATCAAGTCCGGCTATGGCCTCTCGCTGGAGGCCGAGTTGCGCTGCCTGCGCGTGGCGCGCCGCCTGGGCACCACACTGCCGCTGACCGTGCGCACCACTTTCCTGGGCGCCCACGCCGTGCCACCGGAGTTCGAAGGCCGGCCAGACGGCTACATCGATGCCGTCTGCGCCTGGCTGCCCGAGTTGCACGCGCAGGGCCTGGTGGACGCGGTCGATGCCTTCTGCGAGCGCATCGGTTTTTCACCCGCGCAGACGCGGCGCGTCTTCGACACCGCGGTCGGCCTGGGCCTGCCGGTCAAGCTGCACGCCGAGCAGTTGTCCGACCAGGGCGGTGCCGCGCTCGCGGCCTCCTACCGGGCACTCTCGTGCGACCATCTCGAACACCTGAGCGCCGAGGGCATCGCGGCCATGCGGGCCGCCGGCACCGTGGCCGTGCTGCTGCCGGGCGCGTACTACTTTCTCCGGGAGACGAAACTGCCGCCCATCGAGGCACTGCGCGCGGCCGGCGTGCCCCTGGCCGTGTCCACCGACCACAACCCCGGCACCTCGCCGGGCCTTTCGCTGCTGCTCATGGCCAGCATGGCCTGCACCCTGTTCCGCCTCACGCCGCTGGAAGCGGTGCAGGGCATCACGGTGAACGCCGCGCGCGCCCTCGGCCTGGCCGACCGGGGCCGGCTCGCCACCACCCAGCGCGCCGACTTCGTGGCCTGGGACCTCGACCACCCGAACGAACTGGCCTACTGGTTTGGCCGCAACCCCTGCCACCGCGTGGTGGTGGGCGGACAGGAAAGGACACCCCATGGACATGGCACCCCCCTTTGAATGGAGCGGCCGCGTGGACGCCGAAGAGACCGGCGTCACCACCCGCTGGCACCAGCACGTGCGCGCGGCCACCACCAGATCCAGCGGAGGCGTCACGCTGATCGGCTTCGCGGTGGACGAGGGTGTGCGCCGAAACGGCGGCCGCCCCGGCGCCGCGCGCGGCCCCGTGTCGCTGCGCCACGCCCTGTGCAACCTGCCGGTGCTGGGCGAGCCCGCGGTGTGGGACGCCGGCGATGTGAGCGGCGGGAAGGGTGGGCTCGAAGACGCCCAGACCCGGCTGGCCGCGCGCGTGGCCCAGGCCATTCAGCACAAGAGCCTGCCGCTGGTGCTGGGCGGTGGCCACGAAATGGCCTGGGGCACCTTCCAGGGCATCGTGAAGAAACGCCCCGACACGAACCGCCTGCTGGTGGTCAACCTCGACGCCCATTTCGACCTGCGCGCCGCGGCCCAGGCCAACTCGGGCACACCCTTTCGCCAGATGCACGACTGGTGCATGCAACACCAGCAGGCCTTCAACTACCGGGCGCTGGGCATCAGCCGTTTCGCCAACACCCAGGCTCTGTTTGACCGGGCGCGGCAGATCGGCGCGCGTTACTGGCTGGACGAGCACCTGCAGGACGCGGGCGGCGTGCACGACGCGCAGCAGGCGCTGTCTCTCGACCTCGCCCAGTGCGATGCCGTGTACCTCACGGTGTGTCTGGATGTATTGCCCGGGGCGCAGGCCCCGGGGGTGTCAGCGCCCGCGACACTGGGCGTGCCGCTGGCCCATGTGGAGCGGCTGATCGATCAGGTGATGGCGTCTGGCCGCGTCGTTGCAGCCGACATCGCGGAACTCTGCCCGGTGCTCGACCGGGATTGCATCACCTCGCGCCTGGCGGCGCGGCTGGCCGCGCGCATCGCCCGCGGCGCGGCCTGACCACGCGCCCTGCTCAGCGGCGGCGACCGTCGTAGCGGCCGTCGTCACGATCGTGGCGATGGCCGTGTCGGCGGCCTTCCCACCGCGGCGCGGGGCCCCAGCCGGAGCGGTAGACGGGGCGCGGCGCGTAGTACACCGGCGGCGGCCCGTAGTAGACCGGGCGGGGAGCGTAGTAGATCGGACGGGGGGCGTAGTACACCGGCGGCGGCGCGTAATACACGGGGGGCGGTGCGTAGTAGACCGGCGGTGCGTTTGACACGCCCACGACCACGCCCGGGGTGTTCACACCAATGGACCAGTGCACGTCGCTGCGGGCGTGGGCCTGCGAGCCCATGGCCGACAAGGCCCAGGCACCAGCGGCCAGGGTGGCGAGGGTGAGGCCACGGGCCAGCGCCGAGGTGCGGCTCCAGGGGGTTTTCAAGGTCTGTGTGTTCATGTGGGGCTCCAATGCAGGGTGGTTTGCGCACCCCGTGACCGTATTACAGGCAATTCCGCGCTAACCTGTTCCACATACTCGGTCAAAGTCGTTGCCAGACGTAACGCCTGCCCCATCTTTACATTGAAACCTCCATGAAAACCCTCATTCCGCCCACCGCGCAGGACGTGCTCGACTTCTGGCTTGGGGATGGCCTGGAGCGCGGCTGGTGTTCGGACAAGCGCGACGAGCTCTGGTTTGGCGGCAGCCCCGAGATCGACACGCGCATCCGCGAGCGTTTTGGCGCGCTGGTCGAACAGGCGCTGGACGGCGGCCTGGGCGAGTGGGAGGCGCGCATCGACACGCGGCTGGCCTTGGTGCTGCTGCTCGACCAGTTCACCCGCAATGTGCACCGGGGCCAGGCGCGCGCCTTCGCGGGCGATGCGCGGGCCCAGCAGCTGTCGTTGCAGGCGCACGCCAGCGGCATGGACGCCGAACTCGCCACCGTGGGCCTGGTGTTCCTGAACATGCCGCTGATGCACGCGGAAGACGCCGCCCTGCAGGCCGAGAGCGTGCTGCGTTTCCAGCGCCTGCTCGACACCTGCGCGCCCGAACTGCGCGACACCCTGGGGCGAAACCTCGAATTCGCGCGGCTGCACCGCGACATCGTGGACCGCTTCGGCCGCTTTCCGTACCGCAACGCCGTGCTTGGGCGCACCAGCACACCTGCGGAAGAAGACTTCCTGAAAGACGGCCCGCGCTTCGGGCAATGAAGCCGCGCCCCAAGGAAACGTCACCAAAAAGACACGAATAGGTCACGATCGCGTCATGGCCGGTTTCTACAACCGTGGTTTTCAACCACCACGTCGAGACCGCCCGAATGCGCCCCCTGCTGCCCAGCACCCCCACCACCCGCTTGTTCACCGCCTCGCTGCTCATGACCGCCGTGCTCGCCGCCTGCGGTGGCGGCAGCGATGCCCCGGCGCCCACCACGCCAACGCCCGAGGCCACGCCGGTGAGCCTGAAGCTGGAGAAGATCGGCGGCTACAGCACGGGCCAGTTCGGTGTGAGCGCGGCGGAGATTCCGGCCTTTGACGCGGCCAGCAAGCGCCTGTTCGTGGTCAACGCGCAGCTCGGTGCCGTGGACGTGCTCAACCTGACCAACCCCGCCAACCCGGTGAAGATCGGCGTGATCGACGCCACCGCAGTGCTGGCCGGCGCCGAGATCAACAGCGTGGCGGTGCACAACGGCATCGTGGCCGTGGCCATCCAGGCCCCGGTGAAGACCGACACCGGTCGCATGGCGCTGTACCGCGCGAGCGACCTGAGCCTGATCAGTTCGGTCACCATCGGCGCCCTGCCCGACATGGTGACCTTCACGCCCGATGGCAACACCGTGCTGGTGGCCAACGAGGGCGAGCCCAGCGACGACTACCAGGTGGACCCCGAAGGCAGCGTGAGCATCATCGACGTGCGCAACCCCGCCGCGCCGGTCGTGCGCACCGCGACCTTCACCGCGTTCAACGGTCAGGAAGCCACCCTGCGCGCCGCCGGCGTGCGCATCTACGGTCCGAATGCCACTGCCGCGAAGGACTTCGAGCCCGAGTACATCGCCGTCTCGGCCGACAGCAAGACCGCCTGGGTGACGCTGCAGGAGAACAACGCGATGGCCAAGGTGGACATCGCCACCGCCACCGTCACCGACGTGCTGCCGCTGGGCTACAAGGACCACGGCGTGGCCGGCAACGAACTCGACGCCTCGGACACGGACGGCGGAACCATCAACATCAAGACTTGGCCCGGCGTGCGCGGCATGTACCTGCCCGATGCCATGGCCTCGTACACCGTGGGCGGCGCGACCTACCTGGTCACCGCCAACGAAGGCGACGCGCGCGCCTGGGGCGAAGACAACGCGGCGTACTGGGGCGGTGACGCCACCAAGGGCTTCGTCGAGGAGTTCCGCGTCAAGCACCTGGTCAACAAAAACGGCTGGGCCGGCCGCGCGGGCGACGACCTGCCGCCGCAGCTCAACGCCATGGCCGCAGGCGGCCTGCTCGACCCCGCCACCTTCGGCTACTGCGGTGCCATTGCCGGCGACCCGATGGGCTGCCGCGCCGATGCCGCCCTGGGCCGCCTGAACATCAGCTGGACCATGGGCTACCGCACCAACCCCGATGGCTCGCCCATGATGTTCAGCGCCGCCGGCGTGGCCGATCCGCTGGGCAACCGCCTGATGTACGACCAGCTGTACAGCTACGGTGCGCGCTCCTTCAGCATCTGGAACGCCAATGGCGGCCTGGTGTGGGACTCGGGCGCGGAGATCGAGAAATTCCTCGCCAGCAGCGACTGCAAGCTGGGCCGCGACCGCAGCATCCCCTGCGCGACGTACTTCAATTCCGGCCACGACGAAGGCAACGCGAAGGACAGCCGCAGCGACGCCAAGGGCCCGGAACCCGAGGGCATCGCGCTCGGCCAGATCGGCACCAAGACCTTCGCCTTCATCGGCCTGGAGCGCATGGGCGGCGTGCTGGTGTACGACATCACCAGCCCCACGGCACCCAAGCGCGTGGACTACCTCAACACCCGCGACGAGTGGGTCACCAACCCGCCCAGCCTGGCCACGGCGGGCGACCTGGGCCCCGAAGGCCTCGTGTTCATCCCCGCGGCCCGCTCGCCCAACGGCAAGCCGCTGCTGGTGGTGGGCAACGAGGTGAGCGGCACCACCTCGGTGATGCAGCTCAACCTCATGTATTGAAGGGCTCCCCCCGCGCGCCTTCGGCGCTCCCCCTCTCTCGCCTTCGGCGGGAGGGGGGCGACACCTGGGGCCGGCGGAGCCGGACCCTCGGTGTCTCTGGTCAAGTCACTTTGCTCGTGCCAGCGGTTTCAGTGCTGCCGGCAGCCAGTCGGCCAGCCGGGCGTGGAGGCGGTCTTCGTTGCGCTGCCACCAGATGCCCAGCGCCACCACGCCCAACCCGAGCAGGGTGAGCGCGAACGGGAACAGCAGGCTGTCCTCGAACACGCGGTAGGCCAGGTAGCCCAGGTAGCTGGCCACGCCGATGGCGCCCAGCACGGTGAACACGCGCCGCCCGATGGCCGCGCCGAGGAACACCAGGAACACGTTGATCAGCGCGTACAGGAACTTGTTGAGTTCGGCGTCGCTGTCGCGCAGGCTCAGGCCGCCCCAGAACATGATCGCGCCGAAGAGGTAGAGCCAGAAGGCGAAGTCCTGCCGGTCTTCGGCGTTGTCGGCGGTGCGCGTGCGCAGGTCCACCCACACCGCGATGGCGCAGGTGGCCAGGCCGAACACCAGCGAGACGTCGCGCGTGAATGTCCAGTCGAAGCCGTCCTTCTGCATCAGCATGTGCGCCACGTCCATGCTGAGGTACCAGATCGTCACCGCCACCGGCATCACCATGAAGGGCAGTTTGTAGCGGTACAGCAGCACCAGGGCGGCGGCCAGGGTGGCCAGCTCCAGTGTGAGCCAGCGCCAGTCGATGTAGCGGTGGTAATCGCGGTAGCTGTCAGGCCCACCCTCAGGCCACAGGCCGATGCCCGACTGGAACGCCCACACCGCCAGCGGCACCAGGCACACGGCTAGCGTGGCCAGCACGCCAGCGGGCGTGCGCAGGCCTTTCTCCAGCAGATTGCCCGCCACCAGCAACGCCCCCATGAGGTAACCCAGGGCCAGCACGAACACGCCCCAGGCACCGAACAGCTCCCAGCCCAGCGTCATGAACAGCGTCATGGCGCCGATGGCCAGCATGCCGCCGAAGTAGTAGAGGGTGTTGGTGAAGCTGAACGCCGGGCCCCGGTCCAGCGCGGGGCGCGGGGCCTGGGCCGGCGCTGCCGCCGAGCCGGCGGCGAGGTCTTCCTGGGCGAGCTCGGCCGCCGTGGGCACCCGGGAGGGGGACGGTGAGGCGCCCGCGGCCACCCGCAGCGGGCTGCCCGGCGAGGCCCATGATGCCCAGAGCGCATGCGCCTCGGCCGGCGGGATGGCTCCGCTCTCCACGGCGGCCTCCACGTCGCGCCAACCCAGCTGCACGCGCACCGAGGGCAGGAACACGTCCTCCGTCTGCGTGATTTCCCACCGCGTCGGCTCGTCGGTGGGCATGGTGTCGGGGTTGTCGTTGTTGTTCATCTCGGGCTTCCTCTTCCTCGTCCGGGAACGGCCACGATACCGGAAAGCGCCACCATGGAACCAAAGTAGCACTCGGCCAGAAGCGGTGCACATCGGGCCGGGTCAATAGAATGGCGCATGAGCTCCACCCACCCCAGCAACAAAACCAGCACCCCCGCCGCCGACGGCGAACACAAGGTCAGCAACTTCCTGCGCCAGATCATCGAGAACGACCTGGACAAGGGCACCTACCAGAGCCGCCGCTGGGCCGGCAGCCCTGGCGACGCGGCGCACCAGGCCCAGGGCGAGCCCGATCCGGCCAAGATCCGCACCCGCTTCCCCCCCGAGCCCAACGGCTACCTGCACGTGGGCCACGCCAAGAGCATCTGCCTGAACTTCGGGCTGGCGCGCGACTATGGCGGCGTGTGCCACATGCGCTTTGACGACACCAACCCGGAGAAGGAAGACACCGAGTACGTCAACAGCATCATCGATGCCGTGAAATGGCTCGGTTTCAGCTGGGAGGCCCACGGCCGGCAGCACCTCTACCAGGCCAGCGACTACTTTGACTTCATGTACCGCGCGGCCGAGTACCTGGTGCAAGCCGGCCACGCCTACGTGGACGAGCAGACCACCGAACAGATGCGCCTGAACCGGGGCGACTTCGGCAAACCCGGTGTGGACAGCCCCTTCCGCAGCCGCACGCCCGCCGAAAACCTCAAGCGCCTGCGCGAGATGCGCGACGGCCTGCACGAGGACGGCAGCATGGTGCTGCGCGCCAAGATCGACATGGCCAGCCCCAACATCAACCTGCGCGACCCGGCGATCTACCGCATCCGCCGCGCCACGCACCACAACACGGGCGACACCTGGTGCATCTACCCGATGTACACCTTCGCGCACCCCATCGAGGACGCGCTGGAGCAGATCACCCACAGCTTCTGCACGCTGGAGTTCGAAGACCAGCGCCCGTTCTACGACTGGCTGCTCGAGCGCCTGTGCGAAGGCGGCCTGCTGCAGACCCCGCCACCGCGCCAATACGAGTTCGCGCGGCTCAACCTCACCTACGTGATCACCAGCAAGCGCAAGCTCGCGCAGCTGGTGTACGACCACAAGGTCAGCGGCTGGGACGACCCGCGCATGCCCACCATCGTCGGCCTGCGCCGGCGCGGCTACACGCCCGAGAGCATCCAGCTGTTCGCCGAACGCATCGGCGTGACCAAGAGCGATTCCTGGATCGACTACAGCACGCTCGAAGGCTGCCTGCGCGAAGACCTGGAGAACAAGGCCCACCGCGGCATGGCCGTGCTCGACCCGGTCAGGCTGGTGCTCACCAACTGGGCCGAGACCTTCGGCAGCGATGACTACACCGAAGACTGCACCCAGCCCGCCCTGCCCCACTCGGCCATCGCCGAAGGCCAGCCCGAGCCCGCGCCGCGCGTGTTCAAAATCGGCAAAGCCGTGTGGATCGAGCGCGAGGACTTCGAGGAAGTGCCACCCAAGGGCTACAAGCGCCTGTTCCCCGGCAACGTGGTGCGCCTCAAGGGCGGCTACGTCATCGAATGCACCGGCTGCGCGAAAGACGCGGACGGCAAGGTCACCGAAGTGCACGCCAAGGTCATCCCCGGCACCAAGAGCGGCACCCCGGGCGCCGACAGCGTGAAGGCCAAGGCCGCCATCACCTGGGTGAGCGTGGCCGATGGTGTGCAAGCCGAAGTGCGGCTCTACGATCGCCTCTTCCTCGATGCGCAGCCCGACGCCGGTGGCAAGGACTTCATCGAAGCCCTGAACCCGAACAGCCTGAAGGTGGTGACCGCCTATGTGGAGCCTTCACTGGCCCAGGCGAAGCCGGACGACAAGTTCCAGTTCGAACGACACGGCTACTTCGTGGCCGACCGCCAGGACCACGTGGCGGGCAAACCGGTGTTCAACCGGGCGACGGGGTTGAAAGACTCCTGGGGCAAATAAACACATCCAAGGGAACATCCCACCATGCTCACCAACCTCACGCCGTTCCTGCTGCACTGGGCCATCACGGGGTTCGCGCTCTGGGTGGCGAGCCATGTGTTCAAGGGCATCCAGTTCAGCAGCACGTCATCGCTGGTGGTGTCGGCGCTGCTGCTGGGCCTGGCCAACGCGATCGTGCGACCCTTGCTCGTGCTGCTGACCTTGCCCTTGACGCTGCTGACCTTCGGCCTGTTCCTGCTGGTCATCAACGCGCTGATGCTGTTGCTGGTGGCCAAGGTGGTGAACGGCTTCAAGGTCGATGGCTTCTGGACGGCGTTCTGGGCCAGCCTGTTCATGTCGTTGCTCAGCGTGGTGCTCGGCGCCTTCGTGCTGGGCGGCTCGCCGGAGTACACCATCGAGACCAGCCCGGGGCCTGGGTCTGTCTGGCTTTGAGTCCTGAAGACGCGACCGAGCAAACCGTTTCACCGCCGCTCATGGCGGCACGTGGGCGCAAGCTCAGCAATTCAGTTCGCGATAGCGCTTGCGGCTCTGGAACAGGTCCCACTGCGCTGCATGCAAGTTTTGCGGACTCGCACTGCGCTCCACTGCCTCCTGGCTCTCCAACCGCGAATCCAGCAGCGCGCATTCCAGCTTGGCAGCGTGCGGTAGCTTGAATCGCCGATGCAGGGTGGCGCGCTGTGAATCGTCCAACCCTGTGATCGGGCGCATGGCATCTCCCATGACCTTGTCCAACTCCGCACGGCGCACGTCAACCCCCTTGCGGCTTACCCCGCTGGATTTGTCCAGCCCCTGCGTGGGCGTGGTGTCTACCGCTCGGGCACCGACGCAGGGCTCGTGAGAGTAGGTAACCTGACCTTTGGCCTCGCAGCGGTACACGGTCTGTGCCTGCCCGGCAAACGTCACCAGGGCCAAGACCAGGACCGCTGGTCGGCCCAGCGTGATCGTTCGCCGGTTGCCCCACACTTTCGTTCGCATTCGCCTCTCCCCCATGTTTTGGTCTGCGGCATCATGCCTGCGCCGACACCACAAAGAACAGGGGAGTTCCGCCAATGGCCAAACCGCCACATCGCCGATCGCGCCGACGAGACCAACGGCCCTTTCTGAAAAAGGGTGTGACCGCCCTGATGGTCGGGGCCGGCTTCTCTTCTTTCTGGCGTTCCTGATGCTGTCCGGGCACCCCCGGTTTGGTGCGATGGGTGTCGCGCTGCTCACACCGGCATGGCTGGCAACCGGCTTCGGCGTGCTGCTGGTGGGCATCCACTACGTGCTGCAGGAAAAGACCGGAGAAGCCAAACAGCCGCTGCCGAAAATCTCACCGCCACCGCTGCGTGCCGCTGCGGCCCCCACGGCAACGGAGACCAAAGCAACCAGCCCTCCCCCCACCAACTGGAGTCCTGCCGTTTTCAAGGCCATCGAATGGCGGCGCTTCGAAGCGGTCTGCGAAGCGCTGTTCGCGCAAGCCGGGTTTGAGGCGCGCACGCAGTCGCATGGACCCGACGGCGGGGTGGACGTGTGGCTGCATTCAAAGCACGCGCAAGGGCCCGTGTCGGTGGTGCAATGCAAGCATTGGTTGTCCAAGCCGGTGGGCGTCAAGGAAGTGCGCGAGTTCTTCGGTGTGATGGCATCGCACCAGCTGAAACGCGGCACCTACGCGACCACCTCGACATTCACGCCCGACGCATTGACGTTCGCCAGGAGCAACGGCATTCACGCGCTGGACGGTGTCGGTCTGCTCAAGCTGATTGCCACGCGCACATCCGAGCAGCAGCAAGCCTTGCTGGCCGTGGCTTTTGAGGGCGACTACGCGCGGCCGACCTGCGCCAGCTGTGGCACCAAGATGGTGGAGCGCCAGTCCCGCAAGGACAGCTCCATGTTCTGGGGATGTGCGAACCACCCCCGATGCAGGAAGACCCTGACAATGGCACGGCAGGCCGCGTAAACAACAGCCCCATGCACCAGCACGTCTGCCCTCACTGCCGCAACGCCTCGGTGCCCAATCTGGCCGTTCGTTGGTCCAGCAGAGAAAGCCCCGCCGAGTGCGCGGCATGCGGCCAGCTTTCTCATGTCGTCAGCAGCACGTCCAGCGGCATCTGGGTGTTCGGTGTGCTTTTGGTGGTTGCTTCAGGGATTGCCGCGTTGGTGACGCAATCCCTTTGGGTGGGCCTTGCGGGTTTGGCGCTGATGGTTGCCTGCAACGTATGCGCATGGCGGCGTACAGAGCTGTGGCCGATCAGCAAGACCGATGCCCGGACGGCCAACAAGGTGGGTTGGTGGGCGGCCATCGGGGCCTGGGTCGTGGCGCTTTTCGTGAACTGATCGCTGGCGTCTGCACCCATGGCCCGCCCCCACCACCACGTCTACGTGATCGAACTCTCCAGGGACGTGCTGAACGAAAGCAAATTCCGCAAGAACAACCCGGGCTACATCGACGGCAAACCCTGCGTCTACGTCGGCATGACCGGCCTCGACCCGGACGTGCGTTTCGACAAGCACAAGGCCGGCATCCAGGCCAATGCCTACGTGTTCAAGTACGGTCTGCGCCTGCTGCCCGACCTCTACGAGGCCTTCAACCCGATGCGGTACGAAGCGGCCGTGGAGAAGGAAATCGAGATCGGCATCGACCTGCGCTCGGCCGGTTTCGGCGTCTGGCAGGCCTGAGTCGGCCGGCTCAATGGGTGGTGCCGGCGCCCAGCGCGTGGTCCTTGTCCACCTGCAGCGCGCTGCGCACGGCCACCCGCAGCCCGCGCACGATGTCGTCGAGCGCCATGTTCGGCACCCCCTGTTCCGGCAGCCACGGCACGTGCACGAAACCACCGCGCGTGTGCGCCAGTTCTGGCACCGTGGACAGGGTGCGCATCAGGCCGTAGAACACGTGGTTGCAGACAAAGGTGCCGGCGGTCTGCGACACCTCGGCGCCCACGCCTTCTTCGTGCAGCGCGGCGAGCATGGCCTTGATGGGCAGGCCGGTGAAGTAGGCCACGGGCGCGTCCCGGACCACCGGCGTGTCCACGGGCCTCGCGCCCGCGTTGTCGGCCAGGGGCGCGTCGTTCACGTTGATGGCCACACGCTCCAGCGACAACACCTTGCGCCCACCGGCCTGCCCCACACAGATGACGAGGGCAGGCTGATGCTGCCGCAGCAGCGCGTCCAGCTCGCACAGCGAGGCGTCGAACACGGTGGGCAACTGCGCCGCCACCACGGTGTGGCCGAGCACTTTGCGGCCGTGCAGCGCCTGCACGGCCAGCCAGCTGGGGTTGAGCGATTGGCCGCCGAAGGCGTCGAAACCGGTGAGCAAGACCTTTTTCTGCATCGCGTCAATCTACCGCACGCAGCGCCTGCAGCCGCCCGTGGGCCTCGGAGGCGATGTCCAGCGGGGTGCTGCGCTTGATGCTGAGGTAGTGCGCGGTGAACACGTCCAGCCACGCGGCCAGCGTCTGTGCCGCATGGCTTTCACCGGCCAGGTCCAGGCAGAGCGCCGCCACTTCGGATGTGCAGAAGTGGCTCTCGCGGAACGACCGCCTCAGGCGGTAGTTGGAGACCACCTGTTCGGGGTGCAGGCTGAGCACGGGCAGGTGGTCCAGATAGGGGCTCTTGCGGAACATCTTGCGCGCTTCGGACCAGGTGCCGTCGAGCAACACGAACAAGGGTTTCCTGGCGCTTCCGTGTGCGGGCTCCGCGTGCTGCAGTTCGGTCACCACGCGCTCGGGCGGCACGAACTCGCCGGGAAACACGAGGTAAGGCTGCCATTGCGGGTCAGCCAGCAGGGCGGGCAGGCCGGGGTCCACTTCGGTGCGGGACCATTTGAAGGCCCAGGTGTCGGCCACCACGTCGGCCACCAGCCAGCCGGTGTTGCTGGGCTTGAGCGCTTCGATGTCGCCCATGATGAGGCAGACGCCGGCGTGCGTGGGCGTCCGCGGGCGCCAGGCGCACAGGCAATGGCTGGCGGTCAGCCGGCAACCGGCGCAGCGCCCCAGGCCCGAGCCGCGGGCCACAAAAGGTTTGGCACTGGCGGCCAGGCGGGCGGTGCGCAGGCGCGAGACGGCATGCCCGGAGGCGGAAACAGAATGCATGCAAGGAATGTAGGCGCAAGTGCCCAGGCAGGGATTTTTCTTACACCCGCGGTCGCCAGATGTAACGCCTTTCGCGGTCAGCCGGCCCTGGCTCCGTTGGTCGCCCTGCGGGGCGGCCTGAACGGCGTTTGGCACATGATGGCGGGGATTTCTCATGACCAAGACCACCAGCTCCAAGACCAAGTCCGGGCGGCGCAAAGCCCATCGGCGCAGAACCCAACCCCTGCTTTTCAACGGCCTCGGCGCGCTGTTGGCAGGCATCTTCCTGTGGATGGTGTCCTTGGCGATGGCGACCGAGGCTTCGCTCAAGTCCGCCGCCAAGGCCTTGCTTGCACCGGCCTGGATGGCGCTGGGCCTGGGCGTGGGGCTGCTGGTGCTGCACGTGATGTCCAAACGCCGCGCGCAGGCCGAAGCGGCCATGCTGCTGCGCCAGCACTCGACCTTCCTCGAACCGATGCCGCGGCTCAAGCCCCGCCCCAGCAAGCCCAGGCACAAGGAGCCCTTTCAGGGACAGCAGCAGCGCACATCGGCCACGGGCCGGTAGCGCTTGCGCTGCTGGATCCGCACGCAATGCGAAAGGGCGTGACAAACTTGACGGGATAGGACCTCGCCCTCCCGGTCGACTCCCGATAATCCTCGCATGCCCATTGCCGAAATCGCTGTCTGGTCCGCCATGCTGGGTGGCTTGTGCACCCTCGCGGCACTGGCACTGGCTGACCTGTTCCAGGGCCACAGCATCGGCTCTCTTCGCAACCTGCTGTTCGTGTCGATCACCGGCGCCAGTTGCGTGGTGATGACGGGTTTGCCCGAGGTCTTCTTTCCCGATCTGCCCGAGCGGCTGATGATGGTGCTCAAGGCCGGCCTGGGCCCGGCGGCCGGGGCCATGGGCCTGTACTACGTGGGCACGTGGCTGGGCGGCGCCCGCGAGGACGGGCGGGTGCACCGGCTCACAGCGGTGGGCGGTGCGCTGCTGGTGTCTGCCACGGTCATCCTGGTGGTGCTGGCCAGCCAGATCGAACCCGACAATTTCCGCGAATTGCTGGTGGCCACCGCGGTGGTGAACATGGTGCCGGTGTTGCTGGCGCTGGCTGCCGCGTTGCGCGCCGCCCGGCTGGGTGACCCGCTCGCGCGCTGGATGGTGGTGGCCATCGGCTGCCTGGCCGTCACGACGATCGGCCACTACCTGCGCGGCCTCGACGTGCCGGGGCTGGGCCTGGGCGCCTGGCTGTTCACCGCGGTGATCACGCTGGTGTTTTTCCTCATGGCCTCGGTGCTGGGCCTGCTGCGCAACCGGCACAACCGCGAGATCGCGCGCCTCTCGCGCCTGTCGAACAGCACGGACCCGGCCACCGGCCTGTCCACGGGTTCGGCCCTCATCGCCGACGTGGAGCACGCCCTCTGGCGCGCCGCCCGCCTGGACTGCGAGGCAGCCGTGTTGTGCCTGTACGTGAGCAACCTGTACGAACTGGCCGAATCGGCCGGTCCCAGCGCGGAGCATCAGATCCTGTCCACCGTGGCGGCGCGCATCCGCCGCGCGGCGGGCTTTCGTTGCGTGGTGGGGCTGTACCACCCCCGGTGCTTCGTGGTGGTGCTCACCATGGACCCGCACCAGCCCCCCGTGCGCGCCACGGCCGCGCGCATGGCCTTGACGGTGTCCAACCCCTTGACGGTGTTCGACGAGCAGCGCAAGCGCCAGCCGTTTCGCCCGCGCATCGGCCTGGGCGTGGTCACGGTGGACCCCGCCAGCGCCACGCCCACCGACGTGATCAACGAAGCCGAGCGCCAGGCGCTGGCCATGGCCAGCACGGCACCCCGCGACGGCGAACAAGGGGTGGAAACCGAGCCCGCGCGCCTGCGCTGACGGCCCTGAGCGCCCAGTCCGTGCCGGACAATGGCCTCATGAACGCCAACATCCTGCGCCTGAGCCCCGCCGCCGAACGCAACAAGCGGCCCATTCTGGACGTGCTCCGCCAGGTGCTGCCCGAGCAAAGCCGCGTGCTGGAGATCGCCTCGGGCACGGGCCAGCACGCGGCCTGGTTCGCCGCCGCCATGCCGGGCTGGCGCTGGCAGCCCACGGACTTCCAGGCCGACGCCCTGCCCTCCATCCGCGCCTGGGCAGCCGACACCACCGCAGGCCATGTGCTCGCGCCGCTGCAGCTGGACGTGCTCGCACCCGCGTGGCCGGTGGGCCCCGAGCCTTTTGACGGCATCTATTGCGCCAACATGCTGCACATCGCGCCCTGGGCGACCTGCGCGGCGCTCATGCAGGGCGCGGCCCGGCACCTCACGCCGCTGGGTGCGCTCATCACCTACGGCCCCTACCTGGAAGACGGTGTGCCCACCTCGCCAGGCAACCTGGCGTTCGACGAGAGCCTGCGGCGCGAGAACGCGGCCTGGGGCATCCGCCGGCGGGAAGCCGTGGAAGGTGAAGCCCGGCACGCCGGCCTGGTGCTGAGCGAACGGCATGCCCTGCCGGCCAACAACCTGCTGCTGGTCTGGCGCCGGGAACCCTGAGCCCTCGCCCCGGCTCCACCTCTCTACCACCGCGCCACACCTTTTCCACACCATGCTCAGAAACCTCAAGGACCTGTTCGACACCCTCACCGCCAGCCTCACGGCACCGGCCGGCGCCCAGGCGCCCGCCGAGCAGGAACACACCCTGCAGCTCGCCACCGCCGTGCTGCTGGTGGAAGTGATGCGCGCCGAGCCCAGCCTGCAGGACAGCGAGCGCGACGCGGTGCTGACGGCCCTGCGCCGCAAGTTCGCGCTGAGCGACGACGAGCTGCAGCGCCTGCTGGAGCTGGCCCACGAGACCGCGCGCACCGCCTACGACTACCAGCGCTTCACCGCGCTGATGAACGAGCGCTTCACGCAGGCGCAGAAGATCCGCGTGGTGGAAGCGATGTGGGAGGTGGCCTTCGCCGACCATCACCTGGACGCGCACGAGCACCATGTCATCAGCAAGGTGGCCGGCCTGCTGCATGTGACACATGGTGAGTACATCGCGGCCAAGCTGCACGCCCAGGCCGCCATGAAAGGCTGAGCGGCAAGGCTTCGGTGGGCGGCACAAGCCGGTACAGAACTTTGCACAGGCGGAGCGCGGCATTTACCGGGCGTTCACATGCGCCGGACACGATGGAGTCTCACCAACCCCAGGAGAAAGCTCCATGAAATCCCGAAACCTTGTTGTGTACGCCCTGGCGGCCGCCTCCCTCGGCGTGAGTTCGCTGTCCTTCGCGCAAGGTGCGCGATTCGAGCCCAGCCACCTGCAGCGCGTGGACGACCGGCGCGATGACCGCCGGGACTACCGCCAGGACCGGCGCGACGATCGCCGCGATTTCCGCCACGACCGCCGTGACGACCGGCGCGACTACCGCCACTCGCGCAACGACCGGCACTACCACCACTACTACTACAACGCGCGCGGCCCCGAGTTCCGCCGCGGTGGCTACATCCCCTACGAATACCGCAACCGCCAGTACGTGGTGGTGAACCCGCACCAGCACCGCCTGTACGCGCCGCCGCGCGGCCACCAGTGGGTGCAGGTCGGCACCGACTATGTGCTGGTCGCCATCGCCACCGGCCTGATCGCCAACCTGATCCTGAACAACTGACGTTCCACGGCGCAGACACCGCCGCGCCCAGGGCGCAGCACATCCGCAAGCCGGGGTGCTGCGCCCTTTGCCATGGGCCCCACGCTCACGGGGGTGCGCCTTCTCTGCGATGATGCGGCCCAGGAAAACCACCGATGCGATCCGCCATGAAACTCCGCCACCTCACCCTCCCCCTGATGGCCGCCCTGGCCCTTTCGCTGGCCGCCTGCTCCAAGGAAGAAACCACCGGCGCGCCGAGCGCCGCTGGCGCCCCCGCGGCCGACACCAGCCCCATCCCCC
>NZ_JBYTAE010000110.1:0-15472 GCF_058787875.1 Hydrogenophaga sp. FW305-3-2-15-A-LB1
CCCCACCCCCGCGCCGGCACTGACCTGGCCGCGCTGGTTCACACCCACCCCGACGCCGACCGGTCCGACACCGGTGCTCACACCGGCACTCACCCCGCCGGTGCCCGCGCCCACGCCGATCGAAAACGGGCCCAGGGGCACACCCACCCCGATGCCCACGCCTGCCGAGCCACAGCCGGCCAGCAAGGCAGCTCCCGCCAGCAACACCCCCGCGGCACCGCGGAGGACAACAGAGTGGTTTTGAGGTGAAGTGGTCATGGCACGGGTCCTTTTGAATGCGGAACAGATGCCATTGTGAGCGCGGGTTCAGCCAAAAGTGCCCTCCGTTGTGCAACGTTTCGTCACAAGCCCGCTCAGGCGACCCCCTGGCCCAGGCGCTCGATCGCGTCCGCGAGCCAGTCCGTCGGCAGAGCGGCTGCTTCCACAGGCCGCACCGCCCAGGCGCCGTCCATGGCCACCGCCTCGGCCAGCCCACCCTGCCAGAGCAGCCAGGCCAGCCAGGCGCACTGGGACGCCGTCGGCCATTCGCCCACCGGCAGGGAGAGCAGCGCCGTCAACACCGTGCCGTCGGCCAGTTGCACATGGTCCCCCTGGAGTTCGCCGCCCAGGGCCTGGGCCAGCACCGACAGGGCGCCCGCACCGTCGCGCCGCGGGCCGAACTCGCGCAGCCACTGGCGCAGGTGGGCCGCGATGGCCGCGCCGCGCTGGGCCTCGGCCTGCATCAGGTCCGCGTGGTCCCAGCGGTTCCAGTCGATGGCCGGCTGGGTGCTGCCCACGCGCAGCGCGGCCTGGGCAAAGCGGTGCAGCGCCTGCTCCACGTCCTCGCTGTGCACCGCCGCGCCCACCATCAACAGGGCCGACAGGCGGTTGGCCAGCAATTGGCCCTGCTGGGCCATCAGCCGGTCGCGCATCAGGCTGTCGCGCTCGCTGCGCAGTTCGGCCAGTTCGAGCGCGTTCTTCAGGTCGGCGCGCAGGCTCTCCAGCTCCCAG
Organism: Hydrogenophaga sp. FW305-3-2-15-A-LB1; assembly: GCF_058787875.1. Classification (NCBI taxonomy): domain Bacteria; kingdom Pseudomonadati; phylum Pseudomonadota; class Betaproteobacteria; order Burkholderiales; family Comamonadaceae; genus Hydrogenophaga; species Hydrogenophaga sp. FW305-3-2-15-A-LB1. Next base: position 991 of record NZ_JBYTAE010000110.1, read on the forward strand.
GGCTTGTTGATGTAGCGGTAGATCTCGCCGGTGTTGATGGCCTCGATGGCATCGCCCAGTTCGGAATACGCGGTGGTCAGCATGCGCACCACGCCGGGGTAGTACTCGCGCGCATGGCGCAGCAGCTCGTTGCCGTACTCACCCGGCATGCGCTGGTCGCACACCAGCACGGCGATCTCGGCGCCATGCGCCGCGAGCATCGCCCGGCCCTCTTCCACCGAGGTCGCGGTGAGCACCGGTGCCAACGGACTCACCAGGCGCTCGAAGTACTTCAGGGCCATGGCCTCGTCGTCAACGTACAAAATTTTCACGGGCTTCACGGATTCTCCTGACTGGTCATTGCGCGAAAGGGAAATAGAGGGACACGCTGGCGCCTTGGCCGGCCTCGGACCTCACGACGATGGAGCCGCCCAGCGAGGTCATCACGCGGCGGCAGAACACCAGGCCCATGCCGCTGCCCCCGGTGCTGGCGCGGGTGGTCAGGGGTTCGAGCGTCAAGCGGCCCAACACCTCGGCCGGAATGCCGGGGCCGTTGTCGCGCACCTGGATGGCGGCCTGCACCGGCAGGCCCGGCGCGGGGGCCTCGCGCAACAGCACCACGTGCACATTGGGCTGGGCCGGCGGGTTCGGGCGCAGTGCCAGCACCGCATTCTTGACCAGGGTGCAGAGCACGAGGTAGAGCAGGTCCCGGCGGCCGGGCAGCACGAAATCGTCGGCGAGATCGCTGGTGAGCCACTGCGCCTCGTCGTGGTCGAACGGGTATTCCTCGCGCACCGCCTGCACCAGGTCGCTGGCGCGCAGGCTGGGCGCGCTGTCGGGCTGGTAGGCGTCGCGCGCGGTCTGCACGAAGGTCGACACCAGCGACTGCGCGTACTCCGCCCGGCGCTGCGCGGCCTCGATCATGAACAGCACGTCGCCCGGCTTCTGTTCCTGGATGTGCGCCACGCCACGGTCCCCTTCCGTGGGGTCGACATGGCGCTCGCGCATGGCCGACAGGTAACCCTGCACCGTGGCCAGCGGCGTGGTGACCTCGTGCGCCAGAAAACCCAGGGTCTCGCGCAAGGTGGCCGCTCGCCGCTCGATCAGGGCCCGCTCGCGCGCGCGTTCCTGGCTGGCCTGCAGCGCGTCGCGCAGGGACTGCCGGGTCAGCGCTTCGTCCAGCGGCTTCTCCAGGATCTTTTCCACGTGCCCCTGGTTGACAGCGGACATCGCCATGTCCTTGTCGGCGTAGGCCGAGACCAGCAGGCGCGCCACGTGCGGGTACTGCTGGCGGACTTCGCTGAGCAGGGTCACGCCGTCGCGCTGCGGCATGGCGTAGTCGGTGAGCAGCACGGCCACCTCGTGGCCGCGCTGGGCCAACACGGCCAGGGCCTCGTCCGCGCTGCCGGCGGTGAGCACCACGAACTCGTCGCCATACAGGCGGGCAAACCACTTGCAGGCCTGCAGCTCGTCGTCCACCATCAGGATGGCATGGGCGCCCAGCAGGCCGCGCGTCACGGAGGCGTCGTCGGATTTCATTCGGGCCTCGGCAGGTCAAAGGTGAATTCGGTCCAGCTGCCCAGCTCGCTTTCCACCGCCAGCGTACCGCCATGCCGGTGCACGATGCCGTAGCTCACGCTCAGGCCCAGCCCCAGACCGGCCCCCACATCGCGGGTGGTGAAGAAGGGCTCGAACACCCGACTCAGGTTGTCCGGGTCGATGCCCGAGCCGTTGTCGCGCACGGAAACGCCCAGGCGGTGGCCTTGCAGGGTGGCCGTCACCGCGATGCGGGGCTGTTCGCGCTTGGCCGCCTGCAGGGCGAGCGCGGCATTGCTCAACAGGTTGATCAGCACGCCGATGATGGCCGGCTCGTCGCCCAGCACGTGGCTGTCCTGCGGCAGATCGATCACCATGTCGACGCCCTTGAGTTCGTAACCCGCCAGCCGCACGGCCGAGCGCACCGCGTTCTCGAGCAGGAAGGGACGCAGGCTGTCCTGACCGGGCTTCTGGTAGGCGAAGGTCTTGAGGTCGGTGACGATGTTCTGGATGCGCTGCATGCCTTCACGCGCATCGACCAGGCTCTCCTTGAGCATCTCGTCGCTCTGGGCGCCTTTGCAGGTCAGGCCCATGTTGATCGCCATCAGGCTGTAGTTCACCGGGTTGTTGAGCTCGTGCAGCAGGCCGGCCGAGAGCGTGCCGATGGCCGCCATCTTCTCGCGCTGCAGCAGCTGGCCCTTGACCTCGGCCAGCGTCTGGTTGATCTCGCGCAGCGAGGCGTTCTTCTCGGACACCTCGTGCTGCAACTGGAAAAGGCGCAGGCGGGCCTTCTCGTTGAACCAGGTGCACACCGCGCTGGCCCCGGCGGAGAACAGGATGAACAGCGAGTTCGTCACCATGCGCGCCGTGCTGCTGGCCGCGTCGGGGTGCAGCGCACAGGCCACCACATAGAGGACCAGCGTGACGACGCCAAAGCCGATGCCTTCGAAGAAGCTGATCGGCAGGATGATGCCGACCGCGTACAGCGCCAGGTGCAGGCCCACGAAGTAGATCGACTGCGCGCCGTCGGTCTCGTAGATCATGAAGGCGATCATGATCTGCGGCAGCAGCAGCCAGAGCATGGTGAGCGAGCGCACATGGCGGCGACCGAATTCGGTGAACAGCACGCGCAGGATGCCCAGCGTGAGCACCACCACCAGCACGCGCAGCAGGGTGAATTCGAGCAGGCGGTCCGGGTACGAGAAATAGTCCAGGCCGAAGCCCGCGAGCACCAGCACGATGGACGTGATGCTGCCCGCCTTGCTGTAGGTCAGGCGGAAGTCCGAGAGCTGCTGCTCGTAGGGCGAGCTCGGCCGGTCAGCCATTTTCAAGTGCCATGGCCTTCAGGTTTGCGTTGACCACCACTTCCGCGAAGATGTTGACGCCCGTGGCGTCGGTGTACATGATCGCGGGCGCGTTCACCTCTTCCATCACGGACTGCATCTGCTTCTCGTCGCGGTAGATCAGGTGCCACTCCAGCAGGTGCTCCATGCCGTAGCGCTCCGGGTTGTCGGCGTGCACGTTGGTGACCAGCAGATGGGCGCCCGGGTTGCTGCGCGAGAGGAAGTAACGGATCAGCCGCGCGCACACCTTGTCCGACAGGTAGTCGAACAGGCCGGCGCAGTAGACGAAATCGAAACCCTCGCCGTCGGCCGGTGCGGTGTCGCGGGTGGCGCGCTTGAGCAGCTCGTGCACCGATTCCTGCACGTACTCCACCTGCACCTTCGACTTGTGCAGCTGCGCGGCCTCCTCGATCTTCTGGCGCGTGTAGTTCAGGGTCTCCAGGCTGAAATCGATCAGGGTGAACTGCAGGCGCGAGAGGTCTTCGCCGGTGGCGATGAGCTTCTGGATCTCCACGCCCGGTCCGCAGCCCACGTTGAGGATGCGCACCGGCCGGCCCTTGCTGGCGGCGCTGGCCACGGCCTTCTTGAGGAAATCGACCAGGATGTCGATGCGGTTGCGGTGCGCCACGGCCACCGCCGCGCGCAGGAACATGGCGTTGACGAGCTGGATGTAGGTGCTGCTGCCCTGGCGCGGGTCGCCCAGGATCTGGTTGACCATCTCGTAGTCACCCGCATAGCCCAGCGGCTTGGCGAAGGTGCGGTAGACGAAGGGCGCGCGCAGCACCAGGGGGTGCAGCGCCGTCTGTGCGAAAGACCGGTGCAGCAGCGAGTCTTCCACCGGCAGGCGGGAGGCCTCGTCCTCCAGCCGCACCAGGAACTCCTTGCCCTTGATCATCAGGGGCTCGGCCATCGCGCCGAACACCTCGTCGGTCAGGCGCCCGTCGGGCAGGCGCGGCAGGGAATCGACCATGTCGGCCTGGTCGATCCAGCGCGCGGTCTCGGACAGGAAGGCACGGAACTCGCTGATGGTGACCTGGTAGCTCTGCCGGATCTTGAAGCGCGACTCCCAGTCGGCCACGAAACGGGCCGCCTCTTCGCGCACCTGGCTCACGTTGCCCCGGATCGCGTTGAGGTCGGACCATTCGTCGATGAGCGCCACGGAGATCACCGCCATCAGGCCGGTGTTGAGCAGGCTCACCACCACCGCCTTGCCCTTGTAGATGATGCGGTCGCCTGACCGAATGGTCAGCTCGCTGAGCACCTCGCTCACCTGCACGATGGAGTACGGGTTGTAGATCTCCATCACCAGCGAGCGCCGCTGCAGGCTGGTGAGGGTGCCGCGCGCGCTCTCTCCCTGGCTGTTGCGGAAGGTGACGACGTGATCGAATGGTCGCTGTAGGTACACGTTGTGGCCGGTGGATCAGGTGGACGGGGCAGGTGCGGTGCACTGCGCCTTTGAAGACTCCCCGGCCCCGAGTGTAGTCAACCCCCATGCCGTGCTCATGGCACGGGGTTTGTCCTCAGACCAGCAGGGCGTTGACGCGCTTCACATAGGCCGCCGGGTCGTCCGGCAAGCCACCCTCGGCCAGCAGGGCCTGGTCGAACAGGATGTGGGCCAGGTCGTCGAAATGGGCGCTGCCTTCGAGCTTTTTCACCAGCGCGTGTTCGGCATTGACCTCCAGGATGGGCCGCACCTCGGGCGCGGGCTGGCCGGCCTGCTTGAGCATGCGGGCCAGCTGCGTGGAGTAGTCGCCGTCCTCCACCACCAGGCAGGCCGGGGAGTCCACCAGGCGCGAGGTGACGCGCACGTCCTTGGCCTTGTCCTTGAGGCTTTCCCTGAGCCGCTCCAGCACCGGTTTGAAGGTCTCGGCGGCGGCCTCGGCGGCCTTCTTCTCGTCCTCGTCCTGCAGCGAGCCCAGGTCCACCGCGCCCTTGGCCACGCTCTGCAGCGGGGTGCCGTCGAACTCGTGCAGGAAGGACAGCGCCCACTCGTCCACGCGGTCGGTCATCAGCAGCACCTCGATGCCCTTCTTGCGGAACACCTCCAGCTGCGGGCTGTTCTGCGCGGCCGCGCGGTTGTCGGCGGTGATGTAGTAGATCGCGGCCTGGCCTTCCTTCATGCGGGCCTTGTAGTCGGCCAGCGCGGTCAGCGCCGTGCCATGGGTGCTGGCAAAGCGCAGCAACCTGGCGATCTTGTCGCGGTTGGCGAAGTCCTCGCCCAGGCCTTCCTTGAGCACAGCGCCGAACTCGGCGTAGAACGCGGTGTACTTGCCCACGTCCTTCTCGGCCGCGGCCTTGTCCTCGGCCGAGACCACGTCGGTCACGCCGTCCGCGCCTTCGCCCGGCGCCGGCGCCTGGTCCTTCTTCGCCAGGTCTTCCAGCATCGCGAGCACACGGCGGGTGTTGCCTTCGCGGATCGCCTTCACGTCGCGGCTTTCCTGCAGCAGCTCGCGGCTCACGTTGAGCGGCAGGTCGGCCGAGTCCACCACGCCCTTGACCCAGCGCAGGTAGGAAGGCATCAGGGCCTCGGCCTCGTCCATGATGAAGACGCGCCGCACGTAGAGCTTGATGCCGGCCTTGCGGTCGCGGTTCCAGAGGTCCTGCGGGGCCTTGGCCGGGATGTAGAGCAGCTGGGTGTACTCGGTGCTGCCTTCCACGCGGTTGTGGCTCCAGGCCAGCGGCGCCTCGGTGTCGTAGCTCAGGTTCTTGTAGAACTCGGCGTACTGCTCGTCGCTCACGTCCTTCTTGCTGCGGGCCCACAGCGCGTTGGCCGAGTTCACGGCCTCCCATTCGTCGAGCAGCACCTGCTCGCTCTTCTCGGCGTCCCACTCTTCCTTCTGCATCAGGATGGGCAGGCTGATGTGGTCGGAGTACTTGCCGATGATGGACTTGAGCTTCCAGCGGTCGAGGTAGTCGCTGGCGTCGTCGCGCAGGTGCAGGATCACGCTGGTGCCGCGCGCGGCGCGCTCGAGGGTCTCGACCTCGAAGTCGCCCGTGCCGCCGCTGGTCCAGCGCACGCCCTCGGCCGCCGGCAGGCCGGCGCGGCGCGATTCCACGGTGATCCTGTCGGCCACGATGAAGCCGGAATAGAAGCCCACGCCGAACTGGCCGATGAGCTGGGCGTCCTGCTTCTGGTCGCCCGAGAGGCGGCTCATGAAATCCTTGGTGCCGCTCTTGGCGATGGTGCCCAGGTGGTCGATCGCCTCCTGCGCGCTCATGCCGATGCCGTTGTCCGTGATGGTGATGGTGCGCGCCTCGCGGTCGAAGGCCACGCGCACCTCGAGATTGGGCGCGTCCTCGAACAGGGCCGCGTTGTTCAGCGCCTCGAAGCGCAGCTTGTCGCAGGCGTCCGACGCGTTGGAGACCAGCTCGCGCAGGAAGATGTCGGGGTTGGAATAGAGCGAGTGCGTGACCAGGTGCAGCAGCTGCGCCACTTCGGCCTGGAAGGACAGGGTTTGTTTGCTCATGGGGGTCGACTGACGTGAAAACGAAGGAACGCGCTCCGGAAGAGCGCAACGCGAGGCGGAATTATGGGCTGGCCGCCGGATTTCAAGCCTCGACCACGGCCGGCGCCAGCCAGGCCCGCAGTTGCTGGGCCACCACCGGGCTGGAGAGCAGCTCCAGGTGGCCCGTGCGGTGCACCGTGCGCTGGCTCTCGCGCGCGAACACCAGCCGGTGCCGGGGGTCGTCGTGCTGGCCCAGCGCGCTGCGCAACGGCACCAGGCCGTCGCCGGTCAGGCGGTCGGCCAGCAGGCCGCGCTGCGGCGCCAGCGTGGCGGCGACGGTGAAGCAGGCCACGCCCTCGGGCAGGGGCAGGGGTTCGCGGTGGTCGGCACTGGAGCCGAAGCGCTCGCGGCCCTGCCAGTCGGCGTCGCGCACGTGGCCGTGGCGCAGGTCGGTGATGCCGGCGCTGCGCAGCTGGCCCAGGCGCTTGAACGGCGCGGTGAAGGGGGTCGAGGCCAGCAGCACGTCCACCCCATGGCCGGCGCGCTCCAGCGGCGCGCCCTGGTGGGGCGTGCCCAGGAACATCAGGTGCCGCAGCAACGGGCGCCAGCGGTGGTCGGCCTGCCGGCCCTCTTCGCAGGCGGCGCGCGCCACCAGCCCGCCCATGCTGTGGCCGATGAGGGTGATGGAGGCCAGCGGCACTGGCCACTGCGCCACCAGCACTTCCAGCTGGCGCGCGAATTCGCGGCCGTTGGTGGAGGTGTGCAGGCCGCTGTTGTAGCGCAGGTAGACCGGCGTGGCGCCCAGGGCCTGCGCGAGGAAGGCGCCGTGGTCGTGGTCGTTGCGTTGCCATTGCGTGTCGTTCATGCACAGGCCGTGCAGCAGCACGATCAGGTGCGGCGTGGCCGGCCCCAGCCGCTGATGCAGCAGCGGCCGGTTCTCCAGCGGCAGGCGCCGGCCCGCGTGGCGCAGTTCCATGGCCTGGGCCAGCGGGTTGTCGGTTTCCAGCAGGCGGTCGCCCAGCACGCCGTTGAGCGCGGCCAGCACGGCCTCGCGGCCGGGCGAGGGCTCGGGGTGGCGCGTGGGGTCGTCCACCATGGGCAGCAAGGTGGCCAGCGCGCTGTCCAGCCCATGGCCCACCAGCTGCGTGACGCCGCGGATGCCTTGGTAGATCTGGCCGGTCAGGCCGCCGGTGCGGCCCGGCTCGAGGCCGGCGGGCAGGCCCAGGCGGTTGCGCACCGCCTGGTGCACGCCCTCGGCCACGCCGATCGCGCCGGTGGTGGCCTGCGTGACGAGTTGCACCGCGGCCTTCAGGTCGGCCGGGCGCACGTGGCGCAGCAGCGCCTCGCGGGTGGGCTTGAGCGGGGTCATGGGCCATTGTGGCCCCGGAAGGTGCGGGTGTGTGTGACAGGATGCGCGCCGCCGCCGCCCTGCCCTCTCAGGCGGTGTGCGGGTGCCGGGCCGATTCGTAGAGGGCGCGCGCCAGCGCGCGGTGGCGCGCCAGCAGGGGGTCGAGTTCCATGCCCACCAGGCGGCCGTCGCGCACCCGCACGCGGCCGTTGATCACGCTCAGCGCCACGTCCGCGCTCTGGCAGAACACCAGCGCAGCCACCGGGTCGTGGCCGGCACCGGCGTGCGCCACGCCACGCAGGTCGAAGGCCACCAGATCGGCCGAGAGGCCGGGCACCAGCGCGCCGATGTCGTCGCGGCCCAGCACGCGCGCGCCGCCCAGGGTGGCGATCTCCAGCGCTTCGCGCGCGGTGAGCGCGGCCGGGCCGAAGCCCACGCGCTGCAGCAGCATCGCCTGGCGCACCTCGCCCAGCATGTGGGCGCCGTCGTTGGAGGCGCTGCCGTCCACACCCAGGCCCACCGGCACGCCCGCGCGGCGCATCGCGCCCACCGGGCCGATGCCCGAGCCCAGGCGCATGTTGGAACACGGGCAGTGCGCCACGCCGGTGCCGGTGCGGCCGAACAGCGCGATGCCCGCCGGGTCGAGCTTGACGCAGTGCGCGTGCCACACGTCGCTCCCCACCCAGCCCAGGTCCTCGGCGTACTCGGCCGGCGTCATGCCGAACTTCTCGCGCGAGTAGGCGACGTCGTTGTCGTTCTCCGCCAGGTGCGTGTGCAGCGACACGCCGTGCGAGCGCGCGAGCACGGCCGATTCGCGCATCAGGTCGCGCGAGACCGAGAACGGCGAACACGGCGCGAGCACGATGCGCCGCATGCTGTGGCGCGAGGCGTCGTGCCAGCGGCCGATCAGGCGCTCGCTGTCGGCCAGGATCGCCGCCTCGCTCTCCACCACCGAGTCGGGCGGCAGGCCGCCGGCGCTGCGGCCCACGCTCATGCTGCCGCGCGCGGCGTGGAAGCGCATGCCCATGGCGTCGGCGACCTCGATGGAATCGTCCAGCCGCGAGCCGTTGGGGAACAGGTAGAGGTGGTCGCTGGTGGTGGTGCAGCCCGAGAGCATCAGCTCGGCCATGGCCGTCTGCGTGGACACGCGCACCATCTCGGGCGTGAGCCGGGCCCACAGCAGGTAGAGGTTGTTGAGCCAGCCGAACAGCTCGGCGTCCTGCGCCTCGGGCACCACGCGCGTGAGGCTCTGGTACATGTGGTGGTGGGTGTTCACCAGCCCGGGCATCAGCACGTGGCCCTGCAGGTCGATGGCTTCGGCGCCGCCGCTGGCGATCGCCTCGCGCCAGGGCGCCGGCAACTCGGCCGTGGGCCCGACCCACTCGATCGCCGGCCCGTTCACCACCACCGCCCCGTCGGCGATCTCGCGCCGCTGGGCGTCCATGGTGACCACCACGTCGGCGTGGCGAAGGATCAGGGGGGCGGCGGCTGCCTGGGCAACAAGGTTCATGTCATTCCGTTCCGTGTGAAGTGCGCGCGGCCAGCAGGAACGAGCGCTCCTTGGACACCACGCCGTGGTAGAAAAGGTTGAGCACCACGGCCGCGCAGGTCCCCAGCACGATACCGCTGTGCGTGAAGGGGTGCGTCCAGGCCGGCAGGTGCTGGAAGAAGTTCGGCGACAGCGTGGGGATGAGCCCCAGGCCGATGGAGATCGCGATCACGTAGAGCGCGTGGCGCTCCTTGCCGTAGTCGATGGCGCCCAGGATGCGCACGCCCGTGGCCGCCACCATGCCGAACATCACGATGCCCGCACCGCCCAGCACGAAGGCGGGCACCGAAGCCACGATGTGCGCCACCTTGGGGAACAGCGCCAGCAGGACCAGGAAGCCACCCGCCATCGCCGCCACATAACGCGAGCGCACGCCGGTCACGGTGACGAGCCCGACGTTCTGCGAAAACGAGGTGTAGGGAAAGGTGTTGAACACGCCACCGATCAGCGTGCCCAGGCCATCGGCGCGCAGGCCGCGCGTGAGCAGCTGCGGCGTCATGCGGCGGCCGGTGATCTCGCTGAGCGCCAGGAACATGCCGGTCGATTCGACCAGGGTGATCAGCATCACGATGCACATCGAGAGGATGGCCGTGAACTCGAAGCGCGGCAGGCCGAAGTGCAGCGGCGTGGTCACCGCCACCCAGCTGGCGTCCGACAGGCCGTCGAAGTTCATGTAGCCCAGCGCCAGCGACACCACCACGCCGGCCATCACGCCGAGCAGGATCGAGATGTTGGCCCACAGGCCCTTGGCGAAACGCGTGATGCCCAGCACCACCAGCAGCACCAGCGCCGCGATCGCGAGCTTGGCCGGGTCGCCGTAGTCGGGGTTGGCCACGGCGTGCGCCACGCCGTCGACCATGCGCGTGACCGTGGGCTGCCCGCCCGCGGCCCAGTTGATCGCCACACCCATGAGCGAGACGCCGATCAGCGTGATGACCGTGCCGGTGACCAGCGGCGGGAACACACCCAGCAGCCGCCCCATGAGCGGCGCGACCAGCATGCCGAAGAGGCCGGCCACGATGGTGGCGCCGTAGATCGCCTGCAGGCCCAGCGAGGGGTCCAGGCCGATGGCGATCATCGGCCCGACGGCGGCGAAGGTCACGCCCATCATCACCGGCATGCGGATGCCGAAGCCCCACAGGCCCAGCGCCTGGATCAGCGTGGCGATGCCGGCGACCAGCAGGTCGGCGTTGATGAGGAAGGCGATGTCCGCCTTCGACAGGCCCAACGCGCCGCCGACGATGAGCGGCACCGCGACGGTGCCGGCGTACATCACGAGGACGTGCTGCAGGCCCAGGGCCGCGCAGCGGGGAAGGGGAATTTTCTGGTGGACCGCGTCGCTCTCGGGTTTGTCTCCGGCGCCGGTCGTCTTGGTATCGGGAAGCATCTGGGGCCTTTCTGCCGGCTCGCGCACAAGGCGGCGCATCGGCCAGCGGGCGCAGTCTAGGAGCCCGCTCGCGCGGGCGCAAAGTCAATAAATCGCCCCAGGTGTGCACGAAAAGTGCACACCCCGACCCCCGCTTCGTCAAGGCCCGACCAGCGCGCTCTCCAGACCGTCGGTGACGTGCCGCGCCAGCAGCTCGGCCGCCGCGCTCAGCGCCGAGCCCGCGCGCGTCACCAGCGCCAGGCTCTGGGGCCGCAGGCCCGCGTCGCGCAGCGGCACGAACCGCAGCCGGCCGGCGCGCACGTCGTCGGCCACGTCGAGGCGGTTGAGCAGGGTGATGCCCACGCCCTGCGCGGCCAGCTGGCGCATCAGGGCGGTGGAGGTGGTTTCGATCACCGGCGACACGCTCACGGCGGAGCGGCCGAAGGCGCCGTCGAGGATGGGGCGCAGCGACATCGGGGCGGCCGGCAGGATGAGCGGAAAACCCAGGCAGTCGGCCAGGGTGGTGGTGGCGCGATCGGCCAGCGCATGGCCCGGCGGCACCACCGCGCCCAGCGGCCATTCGCTCGCGAACAGGGTGCGCAGGCCGGTGGTCTCGGGCACGTCGTAGGCCAGCGCGAGTTCGGCGTCGCCCTCGGCCACGGCGCGCAGCACCCCGGCGATGGGCAGGTCCAGCAGCTTGAGGTGGATGCCCGGGTGCGCCGCGCGGCAGCGCTGCACGATGCCGGGCAGAAAGGCGCCGGCCAGGCCGGTGGTGGTGGCCAGCGAGGCCTCGCCCTGTCGCAGGCCGCGCACCGCCTCGATGTGCTGGCGCACCGCGTCGAAATCGCGCAGGGTGGCGCGCGCATGGGCCAGCACGATCTCGCCGATGGGCGTGAGCTTGAGCTTGTTGTGGATGCGCTCGAACAGCGGCGCGCCCAGCTCCTCCTCCAGGTTGAGGATCTGGCGGTTCACCGCCGTGGGCACCACATGCAGCTGCTCGGCGGCCTTGCGGATCGAGCCCGCGCGCACCACCTCGATGAAATAGCGCAGGACTTTCGCGTGCATGCCGCTCAGAAGCGCTCGTCGGCCCCGAGAAAGCGCCACTGCCCCACCGGCAGGTTGCCCAGCAGCACCCGCCCGATGCGGATGCGCTTCAAGCCCACCACGTGCAGGCCCACCTGCTCGCACATGCGCCGGATCTGGCGCTTCTTGCCCTCGGTGAGCACGAAACGCAGCTGCTCGGGGTTCTGCCAGTCCACCTGCGCGGGCCGCAGGGCCTGGCCGTCCAGGCTCAGGCCGTGGCGCAGCAGGGCGAGCTGCGCGGGCGGAAAGACGGCCTGCACGTCCTGCGCCACCACGCCCGCGCCTTGCGGGCCGTTGGGCGCGAAGTGCACGCGCACCAGGTATTCCTTTTCCACGCCGCTGCTCTCGCCGATCAGGGTGCGCGCCACGCGGCCGTCCTGCGTGAGCACGAGCAGGCCGGTGGAGTCGATGTCGAGCCGCCCGGCCGGTGCCAGGCCGCGCGTGTGTTCGGGCGCGAAACGCCGGCCGTCGCCGGGCATGCGCGCGTCGCCGCGCCACTGGCTGGGCGCGCCGATCAGCGTGGCCGCGGCCTCGTGGCCGTCCTCGGGCTGGCCGCTCACATAGCCCACCGGCTTGTGCAGCAGGATGGTGACCTGCCCGCTCTGCTGGTGGCGCGCCTGCGGCGCGACCTCGACCTGCGCATCGGGCGGCACCGGCTGGCCCATCACCGCGGGCTGGCCATTGACCGTCACCCAGCCGCGCGCGATCCATTCGTCGGCCTCGCGGCGCGAGCACAGGCCGAGGTCGGCCATGCGCTTGTTGAGGCGCACTTCACCGCGCACGTTGCCGACCCGCGCGAGGTCGGGCCGGTGGGCCGGCGGGCGCGGCGCGGGTGCGGGACCGCGCGGCGCTCGCTCGGCGGCGGCCCGGGGGGCCTCGGCGCGGCGCGGGGCCGGGCGCTCGCTGCGCGGCCCTTCGGGGCCACCGCGTGGGGCGCCGTACCCGGGCGAAGGTTCGCGCGGCGGCTTGGGCGCCGAAGCCGACACGCTCTTGGCGCGCGCCGGGCCGGGCGGGCGCACCGGGGCGCGGCGCGGGGCGTAGGGATCGGAGGGGGTCTTGCTGGCAGCGCCCGGTTTCAGCTTGAGCGGGCGGGCGGCGGGTTTGTCGGTCGTCATGGGGGGATCATCCCTCATCCAATGTGCCGGAGCGCAAGGCCACCAGATCGAGCACGCGCAGGCCCCCGTATTCCACGCGGATCCAGCCCTTGGCCGCCAGCGTGGTCAGCGCCTCGTTGACGCGCTGGCGCGAGAGGCCTACCAGGTAGGCCAGCTCCTGCTGGGTGATGCGCAGCACACCGCCCACGTTGGGCGAGAGCAGCGGGTGGAACAGCGAGGCCAGGTTGCGCGCCACGCGCAGGTCGGGGCTGTTGAGGCGGTCGATCTCGCGCGCCGCGATGAACTGGCCCAGGCGCTCGTTGAGCTGGTGCATCACGAAGCGGTTGAAGCCGATCGAGTGGTCCAGCAGCCAGTCGAAGGTCTCCACCGGCAGGCCGGCCACGCGGCTGCGGCGCAAGGCGAGGATGTTGTAGCGGTACTGCTCGTGCTTGAGCACCGTGCCTTCGCCGAACCAGCCCCCCGGCGCCACGCCGGTGAAGGTGATCACCGGGCCCTGCGAATCGTCGTTGCTCATCTTGAGCAGGCCGTCGACCAGGCCGAACCAGTAGGTGACCGGGCGGCCGAAGCGGCAGATGTGGTCGCCCGCCTCGGCATCGCCCACCACCAGCGCGGCCACGGCGCGCTCGCGCTCGGTGGGCGTGAGGCTTTTCAGCCAGGGAATCTCGGCCAGTTCCTCCTGAGTGGGCGGGCGCGCGCGGTCGCGCAGAACGGTGCCGGAACGGCGGGAGGTCAAGGCGCTCATGGGTGGGAATGGTCTAGGGAAAGTCCTAGGAGGGTTGACCCCAGATTGTCGTCGAACCGACAACATAACGTCAAACGAAGGCCTACCATGCGCAGCAGAACGAAATGTCTCAACCGGGACATTTCAAGCACCGGCGCCACGGCACCGGCCTCAGGAGACACGCATGCAACACACGTTCCCCCGGCTGCTGCTGGGCCACGCGCAAAGCCACCCGGAGGGTGCGGCGATGCGCGAGAAGGAATACGGCATCTGGCAGACGACGACGTGGGCCGGCATGGCCGAGCTGGTGGAGCGCCTGGCCTGCGGGCTGCACCAGGCGGGCCTGCAGCGCGGCGAGCACATGGTGGTCATCGGCGCCAACCGCCCGCGCCTGTACGCCACGATGCTGGCCGCGCAGTCGCTGGGCGCGATCCCGATCCCGCTGTACCAGGACGCGGTGGCCGCCGAGTGCGTCTTCCCGATCAACAACGCCGAGGTGCGCTTCTGCGTGGTGGAGGACCAGGAGCAGGTCGACAAGATGCTGGAGATCCGCGAGCGCTGCCCGCAGCTCAGCCACCTCTACTACGACGACCCGCGCGGCCTGCGCAACTACGACCAGCCCGGCCTGCGCAGCATGGCCTCGCTCATCGAAGCCGGCCAGGCCCACGCCAAGGCCCACCCCCAGCTGTTTCGCGAACAGGTGGAACTGGGTCGCACCGAGGACGTGGCCGCCATGTTCTTCACCAGCGGCACCACCGGCAACCCCAAGGGCGTGGTGCACACCCACCAGACCCTCATCAACCGCGCCACCGTGGGCGCCAGGTTCGACAAGCTCACGCGCGAAGACGAGATCCTGGCCTACCTGCCCCCGGCCTGGATTGGGCAGAACATCTTCAGCTACGCGCAGTGGCTGGTGGCCGGCTACGTGGTGAACTGCCCGGAGTCGGCCTCCACGGTCACGATCGACCTCAAGGAAGTCGGCCCGACCTACTACTT
>NZ_JBYTAE010000111.1:0-15145 GCF_058787875.1 Hydrogenophaga sp. FW305-3-2-15-A-LB1
CCGCCCGCCAGCGCCCCGCCGCCGGCCGGGCAGGACGCGCCGCAGCGCATCATCAAGGTGCGCCGCGACTACAACAGCTGGGTCGGCAGCGAGACCATGGAGGACTACGCGCTGCGCTACACGCCGCAGCGTTTCCGCAAGTGGAGCGAATGGCGGGTGGCCAACACCGCGTTCGGTGCCGCCTCCTTCCTGATCCTCGAGGCCGTGGGTGCCACGCTGCTGGTGCAGTACGGCTTCGTCAACGCCGCGCTGGCCATCCTCTGCACCGGCCTCATCATCTTCCTAGGCGGCCTGCCCATCAGCGTCTACGCCGCGCGCCATGGGGTGGACATGGACCTGCTCACGCGCGGCGCGGGCTTCGGCTACATCGGCTCGACCATCACCTCGCTGATCTACGCGTCCTTCACCTTCATCTTCTTCGCGCTCGAAGCGGCGGTGATGGCCTACGCGCTCGAACTCGCGCTCGACATCCCGCCCGCCTGGGGCTACCTGATCTGCGCGCTGGTGGTCATCCCCCTCGTGACGCACGGCGTCTCCGTCATCAGCCGCTTCCAGGTCTGGACCCAGCCGCTGTGGGTCGTGATGATGGTGGTGCCTTTTGGGGCGGTGGCCTGGATGGCGCCCGAGACCTTCACCAACGTGGTGCGGTACGGGGGCGAATCTGGTGCGGGTGCGGTGTTCGACTGGCACCTGTTTGGTGCGGCGCTCACGGTGGGCATCGCGCTCATCACGCAGATGGGCGAGCAGGCCGACTACCTGCGCTTCATGCCCGCGAAGGAGCCCGGCCACGCGCTGCGCTGGTGGCTGGGCGTGCTCGCCGGGGGGCCCGGCTGGGTGGTGCTGGGCGTGGTCAAGATGCTGGGCGGCGCGCTGCTGGCCTACCTGGCCATCAGCCACATGGTGCCGCCCGAGCGCGCGGTGGACCCCAACCAGATGTACCTCGCGGCCTACGAGTTCGTGTTCGCCGACTACGGCTGGGCGGTGGCGGCCACGGCGCTGTTCGTGGTGGTCTCGCAGCTCAAGATCAACGTCACCAACGCCTACGCGGGCTCGCTGGCCTGGAGCAATTTTTTCTCGCGCATCACGCACAGCCACCCGGGCCGCGTGGTGTGGGTGGTGTTCAACACGCTGATCGCCTTCATGCTGATGGAGATGAACGTGTTCCAGGCGCTGGGCGAGGTGCTGGGCCTGTACTCCAACATCGCCATCGCCTGGATCATGGCGGTGGTGGCCGATCTCGTGATCAACAAGCCGCTGGGCTGGTCGCCCAAGGGCATCGAATTCAAGCGCGCCTACCTGTACGACATCAACCCCGTCGGCGTGGGCGCCATGGGCCTGGCCTCGGCGCTGTCCATCGTGGCCCACATGGGCCTGCTGGGGCCGACGGCGCAGGCGTTCTCGGCGGTGATCGCGATGGTGACGGCGCTCATCACCGCACCGCTGATCGCGTGGTTGACGCAGGGGCGTTACTACATCGCCAGAAGTGGTGGAGAGGTGCCGCCAGGCGCACCGCGGATCTGGCTCCGCCAGGCCGCCAGTGCGGCCCCCCTTCAGGGGGGTGACGCCGCAGGCGGCGCGGGGGGTGTTGTCCAAACGTGCGTCATCTGTGAACGCGAGTACGAGGCGCCTGACATGGCGCACTGTCCTGCGTACCAGGGCCACATCTGTTCGCTGTGCTGCACGCTCGACGCGCGCTGCGGCGACCTCTGCAAACCGCACGCGCGCCTCTCCGAGCAGTGGATGGGCGCTTTGCGCCGCGTGCTGCCGCGCCGCGTGTGGCCTTACCTGGAAGCGGGCCTGGCGCACTACCTGCTGCTCATGATGATCGTGGCGCCGGTGCTCGCGGCCGTGCTGGGCCTGCTCTACCGGCAGGAGGTGGAAGGCCTGGCCCAGGGCCTGGGCGTGGCGGCCAACACCTCGCTGCTCGACGCCGCGCTGCGCTCGGGCTTCGTGCGCGTGTACGCGGTGCTGCTGCTCATCGCCGCCACCGTGGCCTGGTGGCTGGTGCTCGCGCACAAGAGCCGCGAGGTGGCGCAGGAAGAGTCCAACCGGCAGACGCGCCTGCTGATGCAGGAGATCGAGTCGCACCAGCGCACCGACGAGGCGCTGCAGCAGGCGCGCCGCGCCGCCGAGCAGGCCAACCAGGCCAAGACGCGCTACATCTCCACCATCAGCCACGAGCTGCGCACGCCGCTCAACAGCATCCTGGGTTACGCGCAGCTGCTGCAGGAAGACACCGGCGTGGCGCCGCACCGCGCGCAGGCCATCCGCGTGATCCACCGCGGCGGGGAGCACCTGCTCTCGCTGATCGAAGGCACGCTGGACATCGCGCGCATCGAGTCCGGCAAGCTCGCGCTCGACGTGCGGCCCATGGCGTTTGCCGACGCCATGCGCGAGGTCGCCAGCATGTTCGAGCTGCAGGCGGCGGCCAAGGGCCTGCGCTTCTCGTTCGACACCGGCAGCCGCCTGCCCGACACCGTGCGCGCCGACGAGAAGCGCCTGCGCCAGATCCTCATCAACCTGCTGGGCAACGCGGTGAAGTTCACCCGCAGCGGCGAGGTGCGGCTGCGGGTGGCGCACGCGCGCGAGATGGCGCAGTTCGAGGTGCACGACACCGGGCCCGGCATGAACCCGCAGGACCTGGACCGCGTGTTCGAGCCCTTCGCGCGCGGGCAGGGAGAGGCCGGTGTGCACGGCACGACCACCGGCACCGGCCTGGGCCTGACCATCGCCAAGATGCTCGCCGACCTCATGGGCGGCGAGATGACGGTGCGCAGCACCCCGGGCCAGGGCTCGGTGTTCACCGTGCGCCTGTTCCTGCCCGAGCTGCACGGCGTGCAGCTGCCCGCGCCCACCGCGGTGCCGCAACACGCCGGCTACCTTGGCGCGCGCCGCCGCGTGCTGGTGGTGGACAACGAAGAGGCCGACCGCGAACTGCTCGCGCGCTGGCTCGCGCCCCTGGGTTTCGAGGTGATGCTCGCCACCAGCGGCCACGACGCGCTGGCCCTGCTCGACGGCCTGCAGCCCGGCGAGCCCGGCGCGCCGCACGCGGTCTTCATGGACCTGGCCATGCCCGGCATCGACGGCTGGGAAACGCTGCGCCGCCTGCGCGCGCGCGGCTGGGGCGCGGTGCCGATGGCCATCGTCTCGGCCAACGCCTTCGACAAGGGACTGGAGAACGACCTCGGCCACCGCCCGCAGGACTTCTTCGTCAAGCCGGTGCGGCGCGAGGACCTGCTGGGCTGGCTCGGCCAGCGCCTGTCGCTGGCCTGGATCACCGAAGCCTCGCCCGAGCGCGATGGGGCGCCGGTGGCCGCCGCGGCGCCCGCGACGAGGGACGAACTCGAACCCCTGCTGGAGCTGGTGCGCCTGGGCTACTACAAGGGCATCGTGCAGTGGCTGGACGAGTGGGTGCAGCGCCGCCCCGAGCAGGCCGCGTTCGCGCAGGGCCTGCGCACGCTGGCGCGCGAATTCCGTTTTGAAACCATCGAACAGCAACTGCTGCAACACCATGTCGCACCCGGTTGAAACCCTGGCGCCATCGACCGCGCGGCCGCTCACGGACGCGCTGGTGGTGCTCATCGTCGACGACGTGCCCGACAACGTGGCGCCCCTGCACGACGCGCTGGACGAGGCGGGCTACACCGTGCTCGTGGCGCTGGATGGCGAAAGCGCCATCCGCCGCGCCACCCAGGCCCTGCCCGACGTGGTGCTGCTCGACGCCGTGATGCCCGGGCTGGACGGCTTCGAGGTCGCGCGCCGGCTCAAGGCGCAGCCGGCCACGGCGCACATCCCCATCATTTTCATGACGGGCCTGACCGACACCGAGCACCTGGTGGCCGCGCTCGACGCGGGCGGCGCCGACTACGTGACCAAACCGATCAAGCCGCGCGAGGTGATGGCGCGCATGGGCGTGCACCTGCGCAGCGCGCGCCACGCGCGCCAGGGCGCGGTGGAGCGCAGCCAGGCGCGCAACGCGCTCGACGCCTTCGGCTACGCCACCATCACCGTGCGCGAGCGCGATGGCCGCCTGATGTGGCAGACGCCGCTGGCGCGCGACCTGCTGCGCCACCACTGCGGCACCGAGGCGCCGACCACGCCACCGGCCGTGCTGCAGTGGCTGCGCCGCCACCTCGGCGAAGCGCTGGCGCAGCGCGAGCCGCCGCGCCTCACGCTGGAGAACGGCCCGCGCCGCCTCACCTTCCGCCTGCACCAGTGCGTGGGCGACGAGGTCAACGGCGAGGGCGGCGACTGGCTCATCGTGATGCAGGAAACCTCGGACGCCAGCGTGCTCTCCGGCCTGGCCGCCGCCTTCGGCCTCACCGCGCGCGAGGCCGAGGTGCTGTACTGGGTGGTCAAGGGCAAGATCAACCGCGACATCGGCGACATCCTGGGTGCCAGCCCGGCCACGGTGAAGAAACACCTGGAGCGCATCCACGCCAAGCTGGGGGTGGAGACGCGCACGGCCGCCGCCGCCATGGCGATCAACCGCGTGCCGCAATTGCAACCCCAACACGGCGGCTGAATTCGAACACCCCCCTGCGCCGCTGCGCGGCTTCCCCCCTCCGTGGCGCGCCTTCGGCGCTTCGAGGGGGGGCGGCACCTTGGGCCGGCGCAGCCGGACCCTCGGTGCCCCTGGTGGGTATTGCCTTTCTCGTTGCGGGCCGTGCGCCGGCCTGTGAAAAACCGATGCGGTTGGCATCGGAGGACAATGGCGCCACGGCGTCCCTTCCTTCCCGATGCGACTGCGAACCAAGATCCTCCTGCTGGCCATCCTGCCGCTGCTGGCCTCGCTCGTGCTCATCGCGCTGGCCGTGCAGCACCAGGAGCGCGATCTGGCCAGGCGCGAATACGCCCTGGTGGAGCGCACCTACCTGGAGGCGCGGCGCGCCGAGCTGCGCAACTACGTGGCCCTGGCGGCCAGCACCGTGCAGCCGCTGTACGACCGGGGCGGCAACGAGGCGGCGGACCGCGAGCAGGCGCTGCGCCTGCTGGCCTCGCTGGACTACGGCCGCGACGGTTATTTCTTCGTCTACGACCTGCAGGGCCGCGTGCTCATGCACTCGCGCCAGCCCGAGCTGGTGGGGCAGAACCTGTGGGAGCTGCGCGACCCGCAGGGCCGGCCCACCATCCAGCGCCTGATCGCCCAGGCGCGCGCCGGTGGCGGCTTCGTGGACTACCTGTGGCGCCAGCCTTCCAGCGGGCAGGACACGCCCAAGCTCGGTTATGTGATCGCCTACGAGCGCTGGGGCTGGATGCTGGGCACCGGCCTGTACCTGGACGGCATCCAGGCCACGCTCACGCGCATCGAGGGCGAGGCCAACCGCAACATCGCCACCACGCTGCTGTGGATCGCCGGCATCGCGGTGTTCGGCATCGCGCTCATCAGCGCCAGCGGCCTGGCGCTGAACCTGAGCGAGCACCGCGTGGCCGAGAACAAGCTGCGCCTGCTGGCGCGGCAGGTGCAGCAGTCGCAGGAGGACGAACGCGCCCACCTCGCGCGCGAGCTGCACGACGGCATCAGCCAGACCCTGGTGTCCACCAAGCTGCTGGTGGAAGCCGGGGCCGACACGCGCGATCCCGCGCCATTGGCCAAGGCGCTGCAGGGGCTCAACCACACCCTGGTGGAGGTGCGCCGCCTCTCGCACCGCCTGCGCCCGGCGCTGCTCGACACCCTGGGCCTGCCCGCCGCGCTGCAGCACCTGGGCCAGGAGTTCGAGGACGCCAGCGGCCTGCCGGTGGCGGTGCGCATCGAAGGCGCCGAGCGCGAACTGCCCGACGAGGTGAAGACCGCGCTCTTCCGCGTGGCGCAGGAAAGCCTGACCAACGTGGCCAAACACGCGCAGGCCAGGCAGGTGGAGCTGGTGCTGGCCTTCGGACCGGGCGGCACCGTGCGCATGAGCGTCACCGACGACGGCCGGGGCTTCGACAGCGCGGCCGTGCACCTGCACCCCGAGCGCGGCATTGGCCTGCGCAACATGCGCGAGCGCCTGGCCGCGATCGGCGGGCGGCTGAGCATCCAGGCCGAATCCGGCCACGGCACCCAGATAGAAGCATCGACATGAACGACACCATCCGCATCCTTCTGGTCGACGACCACCCCATGGTGCGCGAGGGCCTGCGCGCGCGCCTCTCGAGCGTGGCGCAACTGGTGGTGGTGGGCGAGGCCGGCCATGCCGCCGAGGCCATGCGCCTGCTCGACGGCCTGGCGGTGGACGTGGTGCTGCAGGACGTGGGCCTGAAGGACGGCAACGGCATCGACCTGGCGCAGGCCATGCTGGCGCGCTGGCCCGGCCTGCGCGTGCTGATGTTCAGCATGTACGACAACCCGGAGTACGTGCAGCGCGCGCTGCAGGCCGGCGCGCGGGGTTACGTGCTCAAGGACGCGCCGGCCGGCGAAATCGTGGCCGCCATCGAGGCCGTGGTGGCCGGTGGCACCTTTCTCAGCCCCGGGGTCTCGAGCCGGCTGTTCCGCCAGCCCGCGCCGCGCCCGCTGCTCACGCCGCGCGAGAGCCAGATCCTGAGCGCGCTGGGCCGGGGCGAGTCGAGCAAACAGATCGCCAAGGCGCTGGACCTGAGCGTGCGCACGGTGGAAACGCACCGCCAGAGCATCAAGCGCAAGCTGGGCCTGGAGGGCCAGGCGGAACTGATCAAGTACGCCGTCGAGCACGCCCGCGAAATCCCCTGATACGGGTTTCCACCTAAGTGGTGCCACGCGGTCCGGCGCGCGGTGCAACGGATGTGCGCGTGCGCCCGGTTGCCGATACTGCCCGTCGCACGGCGGCCCGAATCGGCGAGGTCGCGGCACAAGAGGAGACAAGCATGTCTGGACTGGGTCGCCACCTGGGGTGGTTTTTCGTGGCCGTGCTGGGCGCTTTCGCGCTCGCGGCCGTGGCGCTGGGACGGGGTGAAGCCGTCAGCGCCCTCTGGGTGGTGGTCGCTTCGGTCTGCGTCTACCTGATCGCCTACCGCTACTACAGCCTGTTTCTGGCCACCAAGGTGCTCGGCCTGGACGCCACGCGCATGACGCCGGCCTGGCGCCACAACGATGGCCTGGACTACGTGCCCACGCACAAGTACGTGCTGTACGGCCACCACTTCGCCGCCATCGCCGGCGCCGGCCCGCTGGTGGGCCCGGTGCTGGCCGCGCAGATGGGCTACCTGCCCGGCCTGCTGTGGATCCTGGCCGGCGTGGTCTTCGCCGGCGCGGTGCAGGACTTCATCGTGCTGTTCATCTCCACGCGCCGCGACGGCCGCTCGCTGGGCGACCTGATCAAGCAGGAAATGGGCACCGTGCCGGGCCTGATCGCGCTGTTCGGCGCCTTCATGATCATGATCATCATCCTCGCGGTGCTGGCGCTGATCGTGGTGAAGGCCCTGGCCGAATCGCCCTGGGGCACCTTCACCGTGGCGGCCACCATTCCGGTGGCGCTGTTCATGGGCGTGTACCTGCGCTTCATCCGGCCCGGTCGCATCGGCGAGGTCTCCATCATCGGCTTCGTGCTGCTGATGCTGGCCATCGTGGGCGGCCAGTGGGTGCACGAGAGCCCGACCTGGGCGCCGCTGTTCACCTACGACGGCAAGGCCCTGACCTGGATGCTGATCGGCTACGGCTTCGTCGCCGCTTCCATTCCCGTGTGGCTGCTGCTGGCGCCGCGCGACTACCTCTCCACCTTCCTCAAGATCGGCACCATCGTCGCGCTGGCCATCGGCATCGTCGTCGTCGCGCCGCCGCTGCAGATGCCGGCGGTCACCCAGTTCGCGGCCGGCGACGGCCCGGTCTGGTCGGGCAACCTGTTCCCCTTCCTGTTCATCACCATCGCCTGCGGCGCGGTCTCGGGCTTCCACGCGCTGATCTCCTCGGGCACCACGCCCAAGATGCTGGACAACGAGGTCAACGCGCGCTTCATCGGCTACGGCGGCATGCTGGCCGAATCCTTCGTCGCCGTGATGGCGCTGGTGGCGGCCTCGTGCATCGAGCCCGGCATCTACTTCGCGATGAACAGCCCGGCCGCCCTGGTGGGCAGCACGCCCGAAGCGGTGGCGCAGACGCTCTCCACCTGGGGCTTCGTGATCACGCCCGAGATGCTGGTGCAGACCGCCAAGGACGTGGGTGAGAACACCATCCTGGCGCGCGCCGGTGGCGCGCCCACGCTGGCCGTGGGCATGGCGCACATCCTGCACCAGGTGGTGGGCGGCCAGACCATGATGGCCTTCTGGTACCACTTCGCCATCCTGTTCGAAGCCCTGTTCATCCTGACCGCCGTGGACGCCGGCACGCGCGCCGGCCGCTTCATGCTGCAGGACCTGATGGGCAGCTTCGTGCCCGCGCTCAAGCGCACCGACTCGCTGCCCGCCAACCTGATCGCCACCGGCCTGTGCGTGGCGGCCTGGGGCTACTTCCTGTACCAGGGCGTGGTCGATCCGCTGGGCGGCATCAACACGCTGTGGCCGCTGTTCGGCATCGCCAACCAGATGCTCGCTGCCGTGGCGCTGATGTTGGGCACCGTGGTGCTGTTCAAGATGAAGAAGGACCGCTACGCCTGGGTCACCATCGTGCCGGCGATCGTGCTGCTGGTCTGCACGCTCACCGCGGGCTGGCTCAAGATCTTCTCGGCCGACGTGAAGGTGGGCTTCCTCTCCAACGCCAGCCGCTACGCCGAGGCGCTGCAGAGCGGCGTGCTGCTGGCGCCGGCCAAGACGCCCGAGGCCATGTCGCGCATCGTCTTCAACAACCGCCTGGACGCCGTGTTGTGCGCGCTGTTCATGTTCGTGGTGCTCAGCGTGCTGTTCTACAGCGTGAAGAGCGTGCTCAAGGCCCGCGCCGAGCGCAAGCCGAGCGTGGCCGAAACCCCCTACGAAGCGCTGCCGGCCGGCGCCAGCGTCGGTGGCTGATCCCTCCGCCACCGGCGCGGGCGGCCTGCTCGACGACCTCGGGCGGGCCGGGCGCTACCTCACGCAGAGCCTGCGCCTCATGGTCGGTGTGCCCGACTACGGCAGCTACGTGAAGCACATGCGGGCCACGCACCCCGACCAGGAGCCGATGAACTACGAGGCGTTCTTCCGCGAACGCCAGGCCGCGCGCTACGGCTCCGCCACCGGGCGCTGCTGCTGACATCGGCGCCAGCGGCGTACGCCACGTGGCGTACATACGCCATCCAGGGTCTTCCCTAGCATCCAGTTGTCCGTCGAGCACCGCCTGAAGAAGGCGGGCCGGCGGCGCCCAACACCCCTTCCAAGGGACCCCTGGAACACTGGAGAAGCGCCATGTCGAAGACCCCCCAAAACGCCCGCCGATTCACCCTCAAGACCCTGGCCGCCGCGGCCACGGTCGCCACGCTCGGCTTCACCGGTCTGAGCGCCTACGCCCAGGAGACCATCAAGGTCGGCGTGCTGCACAGCCTCTCGGGCACCATGGCCATTTCGGAAACCGTGCTCAAGGACACGGTGCTGATGGCCATCGACGAGATCAACGCCAAGGGCGGCGTGCTCGGCAAGAAGCTCGAACCCGTGGTGGTGGACCCGGCCTCCAACTGGCCGCTGTTCGCCGAGAAGACCAAGCAGCTGCTCACGCAGGACAAGGTCGCCGTGATCTTCGGTTGCTGGACCTCGGTGTCGCGCAAGTCGGTGCTGCCGGTGGTGGAAGAGGCCAACGGCCTGCTGTTCTACCCGGTGCAGTACGAAGGCGAAGAGCTGAGCAAGAACGTGTTCTACACCGGCGCCGCGCCCAACCAGCAGGCCATTCCCGCCGTGGAATACCTGATGAGCAAGGACGGCGGCTCGGCCAAGCGCTGGGTGCTGCTGGGCACCGACTATGTGTACCCGCGCACCACCAACAAGATCCTGCGCGCTTTCCTCAAGAGCAAGGGCGTGGCCGACGCCGACATCATGGAGGAGTACACCCCCTTCGGCCATTCGGACTACCAGACCATCATCGCCAACATCAAGAAGTTCGCGTCCGCCGGCAAGAAGACGGCCGTGGTCTCCACCATCAACGGCGACTCCAACGTGCCGTTCTACAAGGAACTGGGCAACGCCGGCCTCTCGGCCAAGGACGTGCCGGTGGTGGCCTTCTCGGTGGGTGAAGAAGAGCTGCGCGGCGTGGACACCAAGCCGCTGGTCGGCCACCTGGCCGCCTGGAACTACTTCATGAGCATCAAGAGCCCGGCCAACACCGAGTTCGTGAAGAAGTGGAGCGCCTACGCCAAGGCGAAGAACATCCCCGGCCACAAGGACAAGCCTCTGACCAACGACCCCATGGAAGCGACCTACATCGGCATCAACATGTGGGCCCAGGCCGTGGCCAAGGCCAAGTCCACCGACACCGACAAGGTCATCGCCGCCATGGCCGGCCAGACCTTCAAGGCGCCGGGTGGCTTCACCAGCACCATGGACAAGGAAAACCACCACCTGCACAAGCCGGTGTTCATCGGCGAGGTGAAGGCCGACGGCCAGTTCAACGTGGTGTGGAAGACGCCGGGCCCGGTGGTCGCCGATCCGTGGAGCGACTACATCGCCGAGAACAAGGGCAAGAAGAACGTGCCGGACAAGAAGTAACACCCCCCTGCGCCGCTGACGCGGCTTCCCCCCTCTGTGGCGCGCCTTCGGCGCTTCGAGGGGGGACGGCAGCTTGGGCCGGCGGAGCCGGACCCTCGCTGCCCCTGGATATGGCGTGTCTGGTGCGCCATCGGGTTTGTCTCTGGGGATTGATATGAAGACTCTTTGGCTCCGCTGGTTGGGGCTGGGATTGGTGCTGTGGATGTCGCTGGGCGCTGCCCATGCGCTGACGGCTGCCGACGCGCTCGCGCTGGTGGACGGCGACACCGACACCCGCATCGACACCCTCAACCGCCTGGCCGCCGAGCCGGACGAACGCGCCACCGCGCTGATCAAGGCCATGGCCGACGAGGCCGTGCGCCTGCAGGGCGAGCGGGTGCTCATCGCCGAAGGCGAAGGCGCCATCGACGCCGTGACCGGCGAGAAACTCGCGGCGCTGCCCGAGGACGCCGGCGACGTCATGGTCAACAACCGCCTGCGCAGCGCGATGGAGAACGCGCTGGCCGGAATGGAGCTGGTGGGCGCGCCGCCCGAGCGCCAGCGCGAAGCGGCGAGCACCCTGCAGCGCACCGCCTTCGAAGAGCCCGACACCAGCCAGCTCGCCTTGATCGACAAGGCCCTGGCCGGTGACCTGGACCCGCGCGCGCGCCAGAGCCTGGCGCTCGCGCGCGCCGCCGTGCTGCTGGCCAGCGAGGACCCGGCGCAGCGCCTCTCGGCCGCGCGGAAACTCGGCGAGGCCCAACAACCCATCGTGCGCCCGCTGCTGACGGCGCAGATGGAAAAGGAAGAAGACGCCCAGGTCAAGGCGGCGCTGAAGGAATCCCTCTCCAGCCTGGACACCACGCTGGCCATCGGCAGCGCGCTGGGCCAGGCCTTCACCGGCATCAGCCTGGGCAGCATCCTGCTGCTGGCCGCGCTGGGGCTGGCGATCACCTACGGCCTCATGGGCGTGATCAACATGGCGCACGGCGAGCTGATCATGATCGGCGCCTACGCCACCTGGCTGGTGCAGAGCTTCTTCCGGGCCTCGTTGCCCGAGTACTTCGACTGGTACCTGCTGGTCGCCCTGCCGGTGGCCTTCCTGGCCTCGGGCCTGGTCGGCGCGGCGATGGAGCGCACGGTGATCCGCTTCCTCTACGGTCGGCCGCTCGAGACGCTGCTGGCCACCTGGGGCATCAGCCTGGTGCTGATGCAGGCCGTGCGCAGTCTGTTCGGCGCGCAGAACGTGGGCGTGGAAAACCCCTCGTGGATGAGTGGTGGCATCACCCTGCTGGGCAACCTCAACCTGCCCTGGAACCGCATCATCATCATCGGCTTCGCGCTCGCGGTGCTGCTGGGCGTCACGCTGCTGATCGGCAAGACGCGCCTGGGCCTGTTCGTGCGCGGCGTGACGCAGAACCGCCCCATCGCCTCGTGCATGGGCGTGAACACCGCGCGCATCGACACCTACGCCTTCGCGCTGGGCTCGGGCATCGCCGGCCTGGCCGGCTGCGCGCTGAGCCAGATCGGCAACGTGGGCCCCGACCTCGGGCAGAACTACATCGTGGACTCGTTCATGGTGGTGGTGCTCGGTGGCGTGGGCCAGCTCGCGGGCACGGTGTACGCCGCGCTCGGCCTGGGCATGCTGAACAAGTTCATCGAAGGCTGGGCCGGCGCCGTGCTCGCCAAGATCGCGGTGCTGGTCTTCATCATCGTGTTCATTCAAAAGAGACCTCAGGGCATCTTCGCCATGAAAGGGAGGGAGGCATGAGCGCCCCCGTCGTCCTGCCCTCGCACGGCCCGCTGCTCACGCGCGCCGGCTGGAGCGCTTTCGTGGTCGCGCTGCTGGTGGTGTGCGCCGTGGCGCCGCTGCTCAACCTGTTCGTGCCCGAGGGCAGCGCCTTCCACCTGAGCGACTACATGGTCGGCCTGCTGGGCAAGATCATGTGCTACGCCATCTGCGCGCTGGCCATGGACCTGATCTGGGGCTACACCGGCATCCTGAGCCTGGGCCACGGCCTGTTCTTCGCGCTCGGCGGTTACGTGATGGGCATGTACCTCATGCGCCAGATCGGCACCGACGGCAACTACAAGAGCGAGCTGCCCGATTTCATGGTGTTCCTGGACTGGAAGGAGCTGCCCTGGCACTGGGCGCTGTCCGACAGCTTCATCGCCACGCTGTTGCTGATCGTGCTGGTGCCGGGTCTGGTGGCCTTCGTGTTCGGCTACTTCGCGTTTCGCTCGCGCATCAAGGGCGTGTACTTCTCCATCATCACGCAGGCGCTCACCTTCGCCGCGCTGCTGCTGTTCTTCCGCAACGAGACCGGCTTCGGCGGCAACAACGGCTTCACGGACTTCAAGCGCATCCTCGATCTGCCGCTGGCCACGCAGAACATGCGCATGGCGCTGTTCGTGCTCACCGGCCTCACGCTGCTGGGCTTCTACCTGTTCGCGCGCTGGCTGGTGAAGAGCAAGTTCGGCCGCGTGCTGCAGGCGGTGCGCGACGCCGAGAGCCGCGTGATGTTCTGCGGCTACAACCCGCTGCCCTACAAGCTCACCATCTGGACCATCTCGGCCGTGATGTGCGGCGTGGCCGGCGCGCTCTACGTGCCGCAGGTCGGCATCATCAACCCGGGCGAGATGAGCACGGCCAACAGCATCGAGATCGCGATCTGGGCTGCGGTGGGCGGCCGCGCCACGCTGATCGGCCCCATCCTCGGCGCCTTCATCGTCAACGGCGCCAAGAGCTGGCTCACCGTGACCTTTCCCGAATACTGGCTCTACGTGCTGGGCGCGCTGTTCATCGTCGTCACGCTCTACCTGCCGCAGGGCGTGGTGGGCCTGATGAAGAAACTGCGCCCGAACAAAAAGGGAGACCCGGCATGACGCCCGACCTGATGGAAGAGGGCGCGAAGCGCGCCGAACGCGTGGCCGCGCTCGCCCTGGGCGGCGCCACCGAATCCGGCGGCCGCCAGGCCGGTTTCTCGCGCCCGCTGGTGCGCGGCGAGGTGGACACCACGCACGGCCGCATCCTGTACCTGGAAGACGTGCACGTGAGCTTCGACGGCTTCAAGGCCATCAACGGCCTGAGCCTGGACATCGCGCCCGGCGAGCTGCGCTGCATCATCGGCCCCAACGGCGCGGGCAAGACCACGATGATGGACATCATCACCGGCAAGACCCGGCCCGACGCGGGCCAGGTCTTCTTCGGCAGCACGATCGACCTGCTGCGTTACCGCGAGGCCGAGATCGCCGCCATGGGCATCGGGCGCAAGTTCCAGAAGCCCACGGTGTTCGAGCACCTCAGCGTGTTCGAGAACCTGGAGCTGGCGCTGGCCACGGACAAGCGGGTGCGCCATTCCATGCTGTTTGTGCTCACCGGCGAGGAGAAGGACCGGCTGGGGGAGGTGCTGCACACGATCCACCTGGCCGACAGCGCTTCGCGCCTGGCCGGCAACCTGAGCCACGGGCAGAAGCAGTGGCTGGAGATCGGCATGCTGCTGATGCAGGACCCCAAGCTGCTGCTGCTGGACGAGCCGGTGGCGGGCATGACGGACGAGGAAACGGAGCGCACGGCGCAGCTGTTTCTTTCTTTGAAAGGCAAACATTCGCTGATGGTGGTGGAGCACGACATGAGCTTCATCCGCACCATCTCGGAGAAGGTGACGGTGTTGTGCGATGGGTCTGTGCTGGCCGAAGGCACGCTGGATCAGGTCCAGTCGGATGAACGGGTGATCGAGGTGTACCTCGGAAGGTGAGATCCATGCTGAACGTCAAAGATGTCAACCAGTACTACGGCGGCAGCCACATCCTGCGCAACGTCAGCCTGCAAGCCGAACTCGGCAAGGTCACCGTGGTGCTGGGGCGCAACGGCGTGGGCAAGACCACACTGCTCAAGTCGCTCATGGGCCTGGTGCCGATCAAGAGCGGCAGCATCGAGCTCGACGGTGTGCCTATCCACAAGGCCACGCCCTACGAGCGCGCGCGCCTGGGCGTGGGTTTCGTGCCGCAAGGCCGCGAGATCTTCGGCCGCCTCACGGTGCACGAGAACCTGCTCATGGGCCTGGCGACGAAGAAGGGCAGCACGCCCATCCCGGCCGAGCTGTTCGAGCTGTTCCCGGTGCTC
This sequence comes from Hydrogenophaga sp. FW305-3-2-15-A-LB1, assembly GCF_058787875.1. Lineage (NCBI taxonomy): Bacteria > Pseudomonadati > Pseudomonadota > Betaproteobacteria > Burkholderiales > Comamonadaceae > Hydrogenophaga > Hydrogenophaga sp. FW305-3-2-15-A-LB1. The sequence continues at coordinate 14,663 of NZ_JBYTAE010000111.1, forward strand.
CAGCAGATGCTGGGCCGCCGGGGCGGTGACCTCTCGGGTGGTCAGCAGCAGCAGCTCGCGATCGCGCGGGCATTGGCCGCCGGCCCGAAGCTGCTGATCCTGGACGAGCCCACCGAGGGCATCCAGCCCAACATCATCAAGGACATCGGCAAGGTGATCCGCATGCTGGCGGACCGGGGCAACATGGCCATCGTGCTGGTGGAGCAGTACTACGACTTCGCCGAGGCCCTGGCCGACCACTACCTCGTGATGGAGCGCGGCGAGGTGATCGCCAGCGGGCCGGGCAGCGAGATGCAGGCCAAGGGCATCCGGCAGCTGGTGGCGATCTGAGCCGCAAGGTCAGGGTGGGTGGAAGGATTTGCCGAAAAGGGGGATGATCCGTCCACGCCCCCCGGACAGTGAGGCGGAGGGCGCGGGAACACCGTTTGCCCGCCCAGGCGCATCACTCACTGCGAGAGGACCGCCATGCACACCCCGCACACC
>NZ_JBYTAE010000112.1:0-14760 GCF_058787875.1 Hydrogenophaga sp. FW305-3-2-15-A-LB1
CCTCGTCCCACACGATGTGGCCGGAGTCGGCCACGCGCAGGTGCCGCGCGGTGACGGTGCAGGCCCACCAGCCCGCGAGCGTGGCCGCGGCGATCACGACCGCCCAGGTCAGCGGCGTGAGCAGCGGGTCCAGCAGCAGGAAGGCGACCCAGGCCCAGAGCGTGCCGGCCGTGCCCGGCGCCAGGCGGCTCAGGCCGGCGCCCGCGCCGAGCGCGAGGAAGTGGGCGGGGTGGGCAAGCAGGAAACGCCAGGTCGGGCGGGTGAGCGGCGCGTCGTTGGCGGTGTCGGGCATGCGGGGATTATCGGGCGGGCACTCAGGCGAAATGGTCGAAGCCTTGTGCGCCGAATGGCACCACCTGGCCCGCCGCGCCGAGCAGGCGCAGGCCCGGGGCGGCCGTGATGCGCCCGATGCGCGTGACCGGCGTGGCGCTGTCGGCCGAGGCCTGGGCAATGGCCTCGCGCGCTTCGGGCGCGGCGGTGAACAGCAGCTCGTAGTCGTCGCCGCCGGCCAGCAGGCATTCGAGCCGCCGCGCCTCGGGCAGGCCTTGCAGCGCAGGGGCCACGGGCAGGGCCGGCAGGTGGATCTCGGCGCCCACGCCGCTGGCCTGCAGGAGGTGGCCGAGGTCGCCGGCCAGGCCGTCGCTCAGGTCGATCGCGGCGTGCGCGCCCGCCACGGCCGACAGCGCCACACCCAGGGCGTTGCGCGGTGTGGGCCGCTCCAGCCGCGCGCGCGCTTCGGCCTCCACGGCCGTGCCGGCCCATTCGGTGCCGCGCAGCTGCTCCAGCGCCAGCCGGGCTTCGCCGGTGCGGCCACTCACATACAGGTCGTCGCCCGCGCGCGCGGCGTCGCGCCGCAGCGCCTGGCCGGGTTTCACCTCGCCGAAGACGGTGATGCAGAGGTTGAGAGGGCCGCGCGTGGTGTCACCCCCCACCAGCGGGCAGGCGTGCGCATCGGCCAGCGCGAACAGCCCTTGCGCGAAGCGCGCGAGCCAGTCGCTGTCGGCGTGGGGCAGGGCGAGCGCGAGCGTGAAGCCCAGCGGGCGCGCGCCCATGGCGGCGAGGTCGCTCAGGTTCACGGCCAGCGCCTTGTGGCCCAGCGCTTCGGGGGCCACGTCGGCAAAAAAATGCCGGCCCTCGACCAGCATGTCGCTGGAGATCGCGAGCTGGTGGCCGGGGCTGGGTTGCAGCAGGGCGCAGTCGTCGCCGATGCCCAGCACCACCGCGCCGTCCCCACCGGTCGCTGGCGCGCGCTGGAAATGGCGGCGGATCAGTTCGAACTCACCCATGCGCTTGGGGCGAACCGGCCGAGGGTGCCGGGGCAGGGGGTTCGTCGTCTTCGCCGCGGCGCGCGGCCCGGGGCGGAATCAGGAAGCTCAGCGGCGCGGCGCGGATGCGGCGCTTGATCGCGGCGCGGATCAGCTGGCGGTTGACCTCGCTGATGTTCTGCGCCTGCAGCGCGAGGCGGAACGCGAGGTAGAAGCTCACGCCCAGGTTGAGCGGCCCGACGGCGAGCACACCGGCCACCGCCCACCAGAAGGCGGGCTCGGTGAACACGTCCCAGCCCAGCGCCATGGCCGCGGCCGTGACCTGGCCGGCCGAGAGGGTGACGTGGCGCACGTCCAGCGGCAGGCTGAAGAAGGCCGCGAACGCGGGCACCAGGCCCAGCATGAAGCCCAGCGAGATGTTGGCCGCCAGGCCCGAGATGTTGCGGCGCATGAAATCGGCCCAGCGCGCGGCGCGCTCGCGCCCGAGCACGGCGGTGAAGCGCGGGTTGTGCTGCATGGCCGAGTCCAGGTTGTGGAACACGTACCAGTTCTCGACCCAGCCGGCGATGATGCTGGAGGCGAACAGCAGCACCCCGGTGAAGGCCGCGAAGAACACGGTGGGGCCGAGCAGGTGGATGTCGTTGAGCACGTGGTGCGCCTTGTCCTCGTTCACCATGGCCTGGCCGGTGAGCAGCTGCAGGCCCAGGCTGATGAGCACCACCACCGGGATCACCAGGCCCACGTTGCCCACGATGGCGGCGATCTGCGAGCGAAACAGGTTGGCCACCTCGTCGACGAAGCGGCGCACCGCGCCGGGCGCCTTGATGTCGCGCAGCTTGGCGACCATGGCTGGCGCGGTCACGGCGGGCTGCTTGGTGGCCACCGTGAGGTGCAGCAGCATGATCAGCACGAACGAGGCGGCGTAGTTCAGGCCGGCGGCAAAGCCGCCCCAGAACGCGGTGAGGCCCAGCCCGTACAGCAGGAACTTGATCCAGGTCGTCAGGCCGATGATGGCGCCGCCGCCGGCCGCCTTGCGCACCATTTCGCGGTACTCGGCGGCGTTGCGGGTGATGTAGTGCTCGCCGCTCTCGGCGCTGCGCTCGGCCACCTTGGCGGCGGTGAGGTGCGAGCTGCTGGCGATGAGCGAGCGCACGCTGCGGTTGTCCAGCCCGACCTGGGCCAGGTCGGCCAGCAGCGCGGCGGTGGCGCGCTCGGGCTGCTCGGACTGCAGGCAGTCCAGCAGCTCCTTGACGCGCACGATGCGTTCGCGCAGCTGGCGCAGGCGGAACACGATGCCGACCGACACGCCGTGCTCTTCCAGGTGCGAGTACACGGTATAGGCCGCGTGGCGGCAGGCGTCGAGCTGCTGGCGCAGCACATCGGCGGCGGCCAGGGCTTCGGGGCTGCGTGCGCCGTGGCGGTTCACGGCGCGGCGCAACGCCTCGAAATCGGCCGGCAGCTCGTGGAAGGGCCGCTGGGCCTGCGCCTCGGGCGACATGCGGATGCGGATTTCCGAGGCGAAGCCGGTGGCGCTGATCTGGCTCACGCAGAAGATCAGCGCGTCCATCAGCGCGGTCTGCCAGAAGCCGGCGGGCGAGTCGGCGGGCGAGTCGGCGGCCGGGGCCTCGTCGGCCGGCGCCGCGATCAGCAGGCTGCGCAGGCGCTTGAGGGTGTCGCTGTCGAGCGCCTTGAGCCAGCGCACGTCGAAGCGCGCGGACAGCAGCAGGTCGAACAGCTCGGCCATGTCGGTGGTCTCGGGCGTGCCCGGCAGCACTTTCTTGCGCAGCCGGTTGCCGAATTCGCTCAGAAAGGCGGTGCGCGGCGCGAAGCCGTGGTCGGCCAGCAGCGGCGTGAGGTCCACGGTGGCGATGAAGCGGCTCCACCAGCGGCGCCAGCGCGCCTGCACGGCGGGATCGCCCTGCACGGTGTCGAGGAACAGGCGCACGCGGCCGACGCTGGCCTGCACGTCGGCCTCTTCGCCGCGCACCCAGCGCAACGCGCCGATCAGCCACAGGTGGCGCAGCGCCAGCGGGGCGTCCGGGTCCAGGGTGTCGAGCGGGGTGGAGGTGGGCATGCGGTCGTCGGGGTGGGGGCCGCGTGTCGGGGCGCCGGGTTTCAGTGCAGCACCCGCGCCGGTGCGTCGCCCGAGCCCGGGGCGCGCAGCGCGAACTCGGCCACCTCGGCCTCGAAACGCTCGCCGTCTTCGGCCACGCAGAAGAAGCTGCCGCGCATGGTGCCCGTGGGCGTGGCCAGGCGCGTGCCGCTGGTGTACTGGAAGGATTCTCCGGGCCGCAGCAGGGGCTGGTGCCCGACCACGCCCAGGCCCTTGACCTGCTCGGTCTGCCCGCGCGCGTCGTCGATGATCCAGTGGCGCGCGATCAGCTGTGCCGGCACCTCGCCCGCGTTGGTGATGGTGATGGTGTACGCGAAGGCGTACACGTCTTCGTCGGGCGACGACTGTTCGCTCAGGAACTGGGGTTCGACCTCGCAGGTGAACAGGTATTTCGGCATGGGCGGCATGTTACCGCGCGCCTGCGTCAACGCGGTGGCCCTGCGAGAATGGGGTCTTTGGCCCGATCCCGCGCCCACCCATTCCCCACCAGCCAGGTTGCCCATGTCCCAGCTTCCCGTCCAGCACCGCATCGCCCCCTCCATCCTGTCCGCCGATTTCGCCCGCCTGGGCGACGAGGTGAAGAACGTCATCGCCGCCGGCGCCGACTGGATCCACTTCGACGTGATGGACAACCACTACGTGCCCAACCTGACCTTCGGGCCCATGATCTGCCAGGCGCTCAAGCCGCACGCGAAGAAGCCCGACGGAACGCCGGTGCCGATCGACGTGCATCTGATGATCCAGCCGGTGGACGCGCTGGCCGGTGCCTTCATCGACGCGGGCGCCGATCTCGTGAGCTTCCATCCCGATGCGAGCACCCATGTGCACCGCAGCGTGCAGGCCATCAAGGCCAAGGGCGCCAAGGCCGGCCTGACCTTCAACCCCGGCGCGCCGCTGGACGTGCTGGACTGGCTGATCGACGACATCGACCTGATCCTGATCATGAGCGTGAACCCGGGCTTCGGCGGCCAGAGCTTCATCGACTCCGCGCTGCGCAAGATCGAGGACGCGCGCCGGCGCATCGAGGCCAGCGGCAAGGACATCCGCCTGGAGGTGGACGGCGGCATCAAGGCCGACAACATCCGCCGCGTGGCCGACGCAGGGGCCGACACCTTCGTGGCCGGCAGCGCGATCTTCGGCAAGCCGGACTACAAGGCCGTGATCGACCAGATGCGCGCGGCGCTCCAATGAGAAGCATCGACGACGCCCGGCTGGGCGCCGGGCCGCTCCCAAGCCCGGCCAGCCCCCTCGGGGGGCAGCGACCCGCGCAGCGGTGGAGCGTGGGGGCCTTGATCGTCGACCTCGACGGCACCATGGTCGACACCCTGGGCGACTTCGACGTCGCCCTGAATGAAACCCTCAAGGACCTGGGCCGCCCGGTCGTCGCCCGTGCCGACATCGAGCGCATGGTGGGCAAGGGTTCGGCGCACCTGATCCGCTCGGCGTTGCTGCACGGCGGGCTCGGTGCCGACGAGGCCGCCCGCGTGCAGCCAGAGGCCTGGACGCGCTACCAGGCTCACTACCTGGCCATCAACGGCCAGCACAGCGCGGTCTACCCCGGTGTCGTCGAGGGCCTCGCGGCGCTGCGCGAGCGGGGCCTGCCGCTGGCCTGCCTGACCAACAAGCCGCTGAACTTCGCGCGCCCGCTGCTGCAGGCCAAGGGCCTGGCGGACTTTTTCGCCCACGTGTTCGGCGGCGACAGCTTCGAGCGCACCAAGCCCGACCCGCTGCCGCTGCTCAAGACCTGCGAAGCCCTGGGCACGGTGCCGGCGCAAACGCTGATGGTGGGCGATTCGCAGAACGATGCGCTGGCCGCGCGAGCGGCCCGCTGCCCGGTGGTGCTGGTGACCTACGGCTACAACCACGGCGAGCCGGTGCGCGGGGTCGACGCCGATGCCTTCGTGGACCGCCTCGACGGCCTGCCCGGCTTGCTGCAGGCCGGGGCCTGAAGACGATCAGTAAAGCAGCTTGCCGTCGCCGGACACCACACCGATGTCCACCCAGTTGCTGCCCAGGTTGCTCTTGGCGAAGTTGACGCGGAAGCCGCCGAGGTCGACCTCGCCCATGGCGCGCAGCGACTGCGCGATGCCCGAGGGATTGAGGCTGCGGCTGCGTTTGGCGGCTTCGGCGAACACCCGGGCGGTGATGTAGCCCTCCATGTGGAAGGTGGTGTAGTCCGTCAGCGTGGGGTGCACCTTGCGCATCGCGGCGCGGAAATCGCGCTGCAGCGGGAGCGTCGCGCCCATGGGGTTGGGGAAGGTCTGGGACAGGCCCACGCCGCGCGCGCCGTTGCCCGCGAATTTCATCAGCGCCGGTGCGGGCAGGTAGGACAGGCTGAAGATCTGCTGCGAGACCCCCGCCGCCCGCAGCGCGGCAATGGCCTCGCCCGAGAACTTGGGCGCGCCCACCACCAGGGCCGATTGCGGGTTGGCGGCGGCCAGGGTCTTGGCCGCCTGCGCGAGCGCCGCGGCGTCGGTGGCGGACTGCGCCTCCACGATCTCGATGCCACCCAGCTCGGCCGCCGCGCTGCGCGCCGAGGCCAGGCCGGAGGAGCCGATCGGGATGTTCTGGTGCAGCACCCCCATGGAGCGGATGCTCAGCGTGCGCGCGTGCGTCACGATCTTGTGGATCTGCTGCTCGTCGCCCGCGCGGATGTGGAACAGCTTGGGGTGCCCCGGCGAGCGCAGCACGCTGGCGCCCGGCACCGCGTTGAGGATCACGATGTCGGTGGTGTCCAGCAGTTTGCTGTCGAGCAGGCCCTTGAGGGTGGCGGAGCCCAGCGGCGTCAGCAGCGCCACCGGCTTTTGCGCCATCACCGTGCCCAGCTGCTGGCGGAAACCGTCGAAGGTGTAGGTGTCGTCCAGCTTGACGAGCGAGATGCGCCGGCCCTGGATGCCACCGCGGCCGTTGATCTCGTCCAGTGCGGCGGTGATGCCTTCGTTGAGCTCCTTCGGGTCCGGCGCGGGCAGCACGGTGAACGGCCCGATCTGCGCCACCACGATGTCGCCGCTGTCCTGGGGCAGGCCGGCGACGGGCAGGAGGGCGGCGGCCAGGGCGGCCATCAGGTTGCGACGGATCATGGTGAATGCGGCGTAGAGGGGATGACCCGCATTCTGGCGGGCCGGACCGCCCGTTCGGCGGCGCATGGGGGCCGCGCGTCGCGCGGACGGTTCAGCGCGCCGGCTTGCCCAGCAGGGCGTCCTTGAGCAGGTGGTCGGCCGGTTTGGGGCCCAGCCAGATGCGCAGCAGGGCGTCGTAGAACTCGGGCTCCTTGAACGGCTCGCCCTCCACCTTGCCCTTGATGGTGAGCACGGCGCCGGTGCCGGGCACCCAGTCCACCAGGAAGTTGTCGCCGGCCTGCAGCTTCTTGTGGTCGCTGAACACCTGGCTCATGCGCAGCACACCCGGAATGAGCTTGGAGAAGGCGCTGCGGTCCATGTTGTCTTCCATGCCGCGCGAGAACAGCTTGCCCAGCTCGGCCGAGTCGATGTCGCGCAGCATGGTGATGCTGATGCGCTTGGGGCCCTTGGTCGCGAGCACCGCCTCGGGGGTGCTCGCCTTCTCCCCGAGGTACAGGCCGGCGGTGTAGACCTTGAACACCGCCTTGTAGCGGATGCCGGCGCCATTGAGCACCAGCGGGCTGCCGGCCACGGTGGCGCGGTCTTCGAGCTTCACGCCGGCGAGGTCGACGGTGGCGGCCTGCGCCGCACCCATGCCGAGCAGGGCAAAGACCAGGGCGAGGGTGGGCATCAACGGTGTTTTCATGGGGTGTGTCCGGATGGGCGAGGGCGATGGCGCGTAAAAAAACGAACACCCGTTCGTTTCGCCAGGATTGTCCTTGCCGAGCCTGCGCCGGACATCAGGGTTTGGCCGTAGAACCAAAGCTTGGGCGCGTGATGTGGGACACGGTCATGGCGCTTTGCTACACTGCGCCTTCCATGTTCAACCCACGCACATCCTTTTCAGGTGGTCTGCCGAGCCGCAATGGCCGGGGAGCCTGGCCCTGGCGCAAGCCAGCGTAAACGTGCACCTTCCCCCGGGGTTTGCACAGTCCGCGCGCGTTCCACGCCGCCACTGTCACCCCACCCCGAACCCGGCGGATGTTTCCCCGGATGGCATGGACCCCAGCCCCACCCGATGCGTCGACGATGACCCGGCGTGTGGCCGATGGAAAGAACGAACATGATCACGGAACTCGAATTCAAGAGCCTGGCCCAGCAGGGCTACAACCGCATCCCGCTGATGGCCGAGGCCTTCGCCGACCTCGAAACCCCACTCTCGCTCTACCTCAAACTCGCGCACGGGCGCGGTGACGGCAGACACAGCTTCCTGCTCGAATCGGTGGTGGGCGGTGAGCGCTTCGGGCGCTACAGCTTCATCGGCCTGCCCGCGCGCACCCTGCTGCGCGCCAGCGGCTTCGGCGCCGAGGCCAAGACCGAGGTGGTGCGCGACGGCGCTGTCGTCGAGACCGCGCACGGCAACCCGCTGGACTTCATCGCCGCTTACCAGAAGCGCTTCAAGGTCGCTCTGCGCCCCGGCCTGCCGCGCTTCTGCGGCGGCCTGGCCGGCTACTTCGGCTACGACGCGGTGCGCCACATCGAGAAGAAGCTGGAGAACAGCTGCCCGCCCGACACCCTGGGCTGCCCCGACATCCTGTTGCTGCAGTGCGAAGAGCTGGCGGTGATCGACAACCTCTCGGGCAAGCTCTACCTCATCGTGTACGCCGATCCGGCCCAGCCCGAGGCCTACGCCAACGCCAAGAAGCGGCTGCGCGAACTGCGCGAGGCGCTGAAGTACTCGGTGAGCGCGCCGGTGGTCAAGCCCAGCCAGAGCTACCCGGCCGAGCGCGACTTCGCCAAGGCCGACTACCTCGCGGCGGTCGAGCGCGCCAAGGAGCTCATCGCCGCCGGTGACTTCATGCAGGTGCAGGTGGGCCAGCGCATCAAGAAGCGCTACACCGAGTCGCCGCTGAGCCTGTACCGCGCGCTGCGCTCGCTCAACCCGTCTCCCTATATGTATTACTACCACTTCGGGGATTTCCACGTGGTGGGGGCTTCGCCGGAAATCCTGGTGCGCCAGGAGCACACGCCCGAGGGCCAGAAGATCACCATCCGTCCGTTGGCCGGCACGCGCCCGCGCGGCGCCACGCCCGAGCAGGACAAGGCCACCGAGACCGAGTTGGTCAACGACCCCAAGGAACGCGCCGAGCATGTGATGCTGATCGACCTGGCGCGCAACGACATCGGCCGCATCGCCAAGACCGGCAGCGTGAAGGTGACCGAGGCCTTCTCGGTGGAGCGCTACAGCCACGTGATGCACATCGTGAGCAACGTCGAGGGCATCCTGGTGGAGGGTCCGGACGGCCAGCCCGTGGGCAGCATGGACGTGCTCAAGGCCACCTTCCCGGCCGGCACGCTCACCGGCGCGCCCAAGGTGCATGCCATGGAGCTGATCGACCAGCTCGAGCCGACCAAGCGCGGCATCTACGGCGGCGCCTGCGGCTACCTGAGTTACGCCGGCGACATGGACGTGGCCATCGCGATCCGCACCGGCATCATCAAGGACCAGACGCTCTACGTGCAGGCCGCGGCCGGCGTGGTGGCCGACTCGGTGCCCGAGATGGAGTGGAGGGAAACCGAACACAAGGCGCGCGCGCTGCTGCGCGCCGCCGAACTGGTCGAGGAGGGCCTGGAATGAAGCCGATCCGCTTGCTCATGGTCGACAACTACGACTCGTTCACCTACAACATCGTGCAGTACTTCGGCGAACTCGGTGCCGAGGTCAGCGTGTTCCGCAACGACGAGATCACGCTGGAGGAGATCGATGCGCGCCTGGCCGCCGGGCAACTGGATCGCCTGGTGATTTCGCCAGGGCCGTGTTCGCCCGCCGAGGCCGGCATTTCGGTCGCGGCGATCCAGCACTTCGCGGGCAAGCTGCCCATCCTCGGTGTGTGCCTGGGGCACCAGAGCATCGGCGCGGCCTTCGGCGGCAAGATCGTTCGCGCGCAGGAGCTGATGCACGGCAAGACCTCGCCGATCACCACCACGCGCCAGGGCGTGTTCGCGAACCTGCCCGAGCAGTTCACCGTGAACCGCTACCACTCGCTGGCCATCGAGCGCGCGAGCTGCCCCGATTGCCTCGAGGTCACGGCCTGGACGCCGGATGGCGAGATCATGGGCGTGAAACACAAGACACTGGCCATCGAAGGCGTGCAGTTCCACCCCGAGAGCATCCTCACCGAGCACGGCCACGCCATGCTCAAGAACTTCCTGGAGCAATCCCTATGAGCCCCCACACTCCACCGCCGCGCGGGTCGTTGCCCCCCGAGGGGGCTGATCCGGCTTGGGGCGGCCCGGCGCCGGATCGCATGAACACCACCGTCGACTTGCGCAGCGACACCGTCACCCAACCCACCGCCGCGATGCGCGAGGCCATGATGGCCGCGCCCCTGGGCGACGACGTGTTCGGCGACGACCCCTCGGTGCAGGCGTTGCAGGAGCGCATCGCCGCCATCACCGGCAAGCAGGCCGCGCTCTTCATGCCCAGCGGCACGCAGAGCAACCTGTGCGCGATGCTGGCGCACTGCGAGCGCGGCGACGAGTACCTGGTGGGCCAGAACGCCCACACCTACCGCTACGAAGGTGGTGGCGCGGCGGTGCTGGGCAGCATCCAGCCGCAGCCGCTGGCGCAGAACGCCAGCGGGCAGATGCAGCTGGCCGACATCGCCGCCGCCATCAAGCCCGACGACCCGCACTTCGCCCGCACGCGCCTGCTGTGCCTGGAGAACACCTGGAACGGCCACCCCATGCCGGCCGACTACCTCGACGGCGCCACGGCGTTGGCGCGCGAGCACGGGCTGGCGGTGCACCTGGATGGCGCGCGCGTGTTCAACGCGGCGGTGGCGGCCGGTGGTGACCCTCGCCTCGGCGCAGGACCGCTCCAAGCCGAGGCAGCCCCCTCGGGGGGCAGCGACCCACACGCAGTGGGGGAGCGTGGGGGCGACCCTTACCAGACGGTGCGCGGCATCGTCGACCGCTTCGACAGCGTGTCGGTCTGCTTCAGCAAGGGCCTGGGCGCGCCCGTGGGTTCGGCCCTGTGCGGCTCGGAAGACCTGATCCGCCGCGCGCTGCGCTGGCGCAAGATGCTGGGCGGCGGGCTGCGCCAGTCGGGCCTGCTGGCGGCCGCCGCGCACCACGCGCTGGACCACCACGTGCGCCGCCTGGCCGACGACCATGCGCTCGCGCTGCGCCTGGCCCAGGGCCTGGCCGGCATCGAGGGCTTGAGCGTGCGCTCCGCGCAGACCAACATCGTGTTCGTCGATGTGGCCGGCGGGCGTGGGCCCGACCTGCTGGCCCACCTCGCGAAGGATGGCGTGCTCGCCACCGGCCTGATCGGGCTGCGTTTCGTGACACACCTCGACGTGGACACGGCCGGCATCGACCGCGCGATCGCGAGCACCCGGGCCTTCTTCGCGCAGGGCGGCACCGCGCCCGCCGCGCGCGCCGCCGGCACCGCCGTCTACTGAGCCGGAGCGTCCCATGCCCGATTGGCCGCAACTCCTGCTCTTCATCGTGGCCGGCTGGCTGCTCAACCTCACGCCCGGCCCGGACGTGCTCTACATCGTGAGCAACTCGCTGCGCGGCGGCGTGCGCGCCGGCATGGTGGCCGCGCTCGGCATCTTCGCGGGCTGCTTCGTGCATGTGGCGATCGCCACCGTCGGCCTGGGCGCCCTGCTGGCGGCCTCGGCCACGGCGTTCACGGTCGTCAAGTTCGTCGGCGCGGCCTACCTGCTGTGGATGGGCGTGCGCCTGCTGCGCGCGTCCACCCCGGGCTGGGCGCCCGACGCCGCCCCCGCCGAGCCGGACCTAGGCCGCGTGTTCCGCCGCGGCTTCCTCACCAACGTGCTCAACCCCAAGGTGGCGCTGTTCTTCCTGGCCTTCCTGCCGCAGTTCATCGCGCCCGACGCCAGCCACAAGACCCTGGCCTTCCTGGCCCTGGGCGTGCTGTTCAGCTTCAATGCCCTGCCCGTGACCTTGGGCTACGCCTGGCTCGCGGCCTGGGCCGCGAACCGCGTGAGCCTGGTGCGCCGCGCCATGCACTGGCTCGACCGCGCCGCCGGCGTGCTCTTCATTGGCTTCGGCCTGAAACTGGCCTTGACCGACCATCCCGCCCCGTAAAGAGACCCTTGGAGACCTTCATGTCACCCACCTCCGCACACAAGATCACCCCGCAGGAAGCGCTGCAGCGCACCATCGAACACCGCGAGATCTTCCACGACGAGATGCTGCACCTCATGCGCCTGATCATGAGCGGCGAGATGTCGCCGGTCATGATGGCCGCCTTCATCACCGGCCTGCGCGTGAAGAAGGAAACCATCGGTGAGATCACCGCCGCCGCGCAGGTGATGCGCGAGTTCTCCACCAAGGTGCACGTGGCCGACAAGACCCACCTGGTCGACATCGTGGGCACCGGCGGCGACGGCTCGCACACCTTCAACATCTCCACCTGTTCCATGTTCGTGGCCGCCGCGGCCGGCGCGCGCGTGAGCAAACACGGTGGGCGCAGCGTCTCGAGCAAGAGTGGCAGCGCCGACGTGCTGGAGAGCCTGGGCGTCAACATCAACCTGCCGCCCGAGGCCATCGCGCGCTGCATCGAACAGGTCGGCGTGGGCTTCATGTTCGCGCCCAACCACCACCCCGCCATGAAGAACGTGGCCCCGGTGCGGCGCGAGCTCGGCATCAAGACCATCTTCAACATCCTGGGGCCGCTGACCAACCCGGCCTCGGCCCCCAACATCCTCATGGGCGTGTTCCACCCCGATCTGGTGGGCATCCAGGTGCGCGCGCTGCAGCGCCTGGGCGCCGAACACGCCGTGGTGGTGTACGGGCGCGACGGCATGGACGAGGTCTCGCTCGGCGCCGCCACGCTGGTCGGCGAACTCAAGAACGGCGAGATCACCGAATACGAAATCCACCCCGAGGACTTCGGCATGACCATGGCCAGCAGCCGCGCGCTGCGGGTGGAAACGCCCGAGGCCTCGCGCCAGATGCTGATGGGGGTGCTAGAAGGCCGCGACGACCCGGCCTTCAAGGCCGCCAGCGAGATCGTGGCGCTCAACGCCGGTGTGGCGCTGTACGCGGCCAACGTGGTCGCCGACATGGGCGAAGGCATCGCGCTGGCGCGGCGCACGCTCGCCGCCGGCGCGGCGCTGGCCAAACTCGAACAACTCAAGGCCTTCGTGGCCTGATCTGGAACACCGTCATGAGCGACATCCTGCAGAAGATCGTGGCCGTCAAGCACGAGGAAATCGCCGCCGCCCAGCGCAAGAAGCCGCTGGATGCGGTGCGTTTCGATGCCGAGAGCCGCGTGCTCACGCGCGATTTCGAGGGCGCGCTGCGCGCCAAGATCGCCGCCGGCCAGGCGGCCGTGATCGCCGAGGTCAAGAAGGCCAGCCCGAGCAAGGGCGTGTTGCGCGAAGACTTCATTCCCGCCGACATCGCGCAAAGCTACGCCGAAGGCGATGGCCAGGTGAGCGCGGCCTGCCTGTCGGTGCTGACCGACCGCCAGTTCTTCCAGGGCAGCCCCGATTTCCTCAAGCAGGCCCGCGCCAGCTGCGACCTGCCCGTGCTGCGCAAGGACTTCATGGTCGACCCTTATCAGGTCTACGAGGCCCGCGCCATGGGCGCCGACGCCATCCTGCTGATCGCCGCCTGCCTGGACGACGCCCGCATGGCCGAGCTCGAGGCCGTGGCCCTGGGCCTGAACATGGCCGTGCTGGTCGAGGTGCACGACCGCGCCGAACTGGAGCGCGCGCTGCGGCTCAAGACCCGCCTGGTCGGCATCAACAACCGCAACCTGCGCACCTTCGAGGTGACGCTGCGGACCACGCTGGACATGCTGCCCGACGTGCCGGCCGACCGCCTGCTGATCACCGAATCGGGCATCCTGGGCCGCGCCGACGTGCAGACCATGCGCGCGGCGGGCGTCAACGCCTTCCTGGTGGGCGAGGCCTTCATGCGCGCGCCCGAGCCCGGGCTGGCGCTGGCCGAGCTGTTCGCCTGAGGTGGCGATGCAAGCCGGTTTCGACTGGGGCGGGCCCGCGGTGGCCCCCCATCTGCTGTCGGCCCAGCCGGCCGACTGGCCGGTGCAGCCGGGTTGGGCCGGCCTGGTGAACCATTTCTGGGCCTCGTCCCCGGGGCGCGGGTTGCAGGACTTCCTGGCCGAGCGGCTGGCGCAGGGGGCGGTGGTCTACCCGCCCAGGCCGCTGCGGGCCCTTGAACTCAGCGCCCCCGAGGCGGTTCGCGTGGTCATCCTGGGCCAGGACCCGTACCACGGCCCCGGACAGGCTGAAGGGTTGGCCTTTTCCGTGGCGCCCGGCGTCAAGACTCCGCCCAGCCTGCGCAACATGTTCCAGGAACTGCAGCGCGATCTGGGCACGCCTGTGCCAGCCGACGGCTCGCTGGTGCGCTGGGCCCGGCAGGGTGTCCTGCTGCTCAACACCGGCCTGACGGTGGAGGACGGCCAGCCCGCCAGCCATGCCGGCCGGGGCTGGGAAGCCTTGACCGACGCCGTCATCCAGCACTGCGGCCACACCGGCGACCCCAAGGTGTTTCTGCTCTGGGGCGCCCATGCCCAGAAAAAGACGCCTTTGATCGACGCCCGGCGCCATCTCGTGCTCAGCGCCAACCACCCGTCGCCGCTGTCGGCCCGGCGCGGCCCCGTACCGTTCGTCGGCTGCGGCCATTTCGGGCAGGCCAACGCCTGGCTGGCCGGGCAGGGCCGGGCGCCGATCGCCTGGTGACGGAATGGGCAGCGGGGAGCGGGCGCCAAGTGCCACAAATCCATGGCATAATCGCGGGCTGCGCTATGGAGGGGTGGCCGAGTGGTTAAAGGCAGCAGACTGTAAATCTGCCCGCTTACGCGTACGCTGGTTCGAATCCAGCCTCCTCCACCAGCGATCGATGTGACGTGTTAGCAAATGGGATGTTTCGCCCAGAGGGTCGGTGCCGTGTGGTGCCGGTTAGGTCAGGCGGGAGTAGTTCAATGGTAGAACCCCAGCCTTCCAAGCTGATGACGCGGGTTCGATTCCCGTCTCCCGCTCCATGTCCCGTCGGTGGTTGGATGTGTTTTTGACAGGCGTTTGAGTTTTCAGGGGTGTCCGGTCCGCCGGGTGCCTTTGCCCATGTGGCTCAGTGGTAGAGCACTCCCTTGGTAAGGGAGAGGTCGCGGGTCCGATTCCCGCCATGGGCACCAGTGATATTCCTGCATTGTTCTGGTGTTTCGGCAATTTTGATTTTGGAGCTGAAAAATGGCAAAAGAGAAATTTGAGCGGACCAAGCCGCACGTGAACGTGGGCACGATTGGTCACGTGGACCATGGCAA
>NZ_JBYTAE010000113.1:0-14676 GCF_058787875.1 Hydrogenophaga sp. FW305-3-2-15-A-LB1
CGCCCCAGGAATTCGAGAACTGCCTGAACACGCTGCGCGCCCCCGCCCGCGCGGTGGGCGTGAGCGAGGCGACCTTCACGCAGCACACGCTGGGCCTGGTGCCCGACATGAGCGTGATCGACAAGCTGAACTTCCAGCCCGAATTCCGCACCGCGATCTGGGACTACCTCGCCGGCCTGGTGGACGAGCAGCGCGTGGCCGAGGGCCAGGCCATGCTGGCGCTGCACGCGGAGACGCTCAAGCGGGTGCAGGAGCGCTTCGGCGTGGACCCCGCCACGGTGGTGGCGGTGTGGGGGGTGGAGAGCAACTTCGGCCAGACCTTCGGCAAGTCGCCGCTGGTGCAGTCGCTGGGCACGCTGTCCTGCTTCGGCCGGCGGCAGGCCTATTTCCGCACCGAGTTCTACGCCACACTGCGCATCCTGCAGGCCGGGCACATCACACCCAACCGGCTGGTGGGTTCGTGGGCCGGCGCGTTCGGCCACACGCAGTTCATGCCCAGTACCTTCGAGCGGCTGGCGGTGGACTTCGATGGCGACGGCCGCGCCGACCTGATGGACAGCACGCCCGATGCCCTGGCCTCGACCGCGAATTTCCTCGCCAAGGCCGGCTGGCAGAGCGGCCAGCCCTGGGGCTTCGAGGTGAAGCTGCCCCCAGGCTTCAACGCCGGCAACGAAGGCCGCCGCACCAAGCGCACCATGGAAGACTGGGTGGCGCGCGGCGTGAAGCGGGTGGATGGTTCGCCCCTGCCGGCCAGCGGCAGCGCCGGCCTGCTCACCCCCGCCGGGCCGCAGGGGCCGGCCTTCCTGGTGCTGCGCAACTTCGATGCGATCTACAGCTACAACGCGGCCGAGAGCTATGGCCTGGCGATCGCGCACCTGTCGGACCGGCTGCGCGGCGGCGGCCCCTTCGTCACGCCCTGGCCCACCGACGACCCGGGCCTCTCGCGCGCCGAGCGCCGCGAGGTACAGACCCTGCTGATCGCGCGCGGCCACGACATCGGCGAGGTGGACGGCATGCTGGGCGAGAAGAGCCGCGTGGCGATCCGCGCCGAGCAGGAGCGCCTGGGCCAGGAAGCCAGCGGGCGCGCCGGCCAGAAGCTGCTGAAGGCGCTGCGCGGCGGCTGAAATCAGCGGCCCGCGCGGGCCAGGTTGCGCGCCAGGCGCTCGCCGGCCGCGCGCAGGCGCTCGTGCAGCGCGGGCGGCTCCAGCACGTCGAAGTCCACGTCCATCGCCATGAGCCAGTAGGCCAGCGAGTCCAGTGAATCCAGTTGGCCGGCGCCACACCGCATGAGACAGCGCGTGTCGTCGATGGCCTCCAGCGTGGCGGCCGAGGCCGGGATGGTGCGCGCCATGGCCTCGCGGGGCCGGTGCAGCACCACGCGCGCCTCGTCGCCGTGCTGCACCCCCGCCAGCGTGCCCGAGACATAGGCGCGCAGGTCGCCCGCCGGCGCGGCCCGTGGCGTGAAGTGCGCGCCGGTGCTCGGCGCGCCTTCCACGCGGTCGATGCGGAAGGTGCGCCAGTCGTCGCGCGCGGGGTCCCAGGCCACCAGATACCAGCGGCTGCCGGTGTGCACCAGGCCTTGCGGCTCCACCGTGCGCACGCTGCTCTGGCCGCGCATGTCGCGGTAGTGGAAGCCCACCTGCAACTGGTCGCGGCAGGCAACGGCCAACAGGGCCAGCACGCCCGCATCGATGGTCGGCCCGCCGCGCTGCAAGGGCACGATGGCCGAGCGCAGCGCGCCGGTGCGGCGGCGCAGCCGGGTGGGCATCACCTGCTCCAGCTTCACCAGGGCGCGCAGCGAGCTCTCTTCCACCCCGCTCACGGTGCCCGAGGCGGCCACCTGCAGCGCGATGGCCACGGCCAGCGCCTCTTCGTCGTCCAGCAGCAGCGGCGGCAGCGACTGGCCCGCGCGAAACGCGTACCCACCCGCCACGCCGCTGCTGGCGTGGATGGGGTAGCCGAGCTGGCGCAGGCGGTCGATGTCGCGCCGCAGGGTGCGGGGATGCACCTCCAGCCGCTCGGCCAGCTCGGTGCCCGCCCAGTGGCTGCGGGTCTGCAGCAGGGACAACACGCGCAGCAGCCGTGAAGACGACGAAAGCATGGCGCCACTCTACCTCGAATCGAGGGCCGAATCTGTCCTCAATAGGCGCGACATTGCAGGCACGTGCCCGACGCGGTGTCGGGCCGATGCTTCAACCCCCTTTCAGGAGTCCACCATGTCCCAGATCGTTCTCTACTGGCACCCCATGTCCAGCGCCACCCCGGTCGCCTGCGCCCTCGCCGAACTGGGCGTGAAACACGACCGCGTGAAGATCGACATCACGAAAGGCGAACAGCGCCGCCCCGACTACCTGGCCCTCAACCCCAACGGCAAGGTGCCCACCATGACGGTGGACGGCGCGCCCCTGTTCGAGGCGCTGGCGATCGAGATGTGGCTGGGCGAGACCTACGGCGTGAAGAAGGGCCTGTGGCCGGCCGAGGGCACGCCCGAGCGCCTGCAGGCGATGGCGTGGAGCACCTGGTCCTACGTGACCTACGGCGCGCAGCTGGTGCGCCTGCAGGCCGCGCGCGACATGGGCACGCCCGACGACGCCCACGGCACGTCGGCGCACAAGGGGCTGGACCAGTTGCTCGCGCTGCTGGACGCGCGCCTGGCGGCCCAGCCCTGGATGCTCGGCGCCGCCTATTCGCTGGTGGACCTGATCGTGGGCTCGGTGATCGGCTACAGCGCCTACATCGGCGCGCCGGTGGGCTCGCACCCGCACGTCGCGGCCTGGCTGGGCAAGGTGCAGGCCCGGCCGGCGATGCAGATCGACGCCTAGAGCTTCACCGCCGTGCCGCTCACGGCGACCATCATCATCCCGTTGGTCTCGCCGAGCACCTCGTAGTCGAAGTCGATGCCGATCACGCCGGTGGCGCCCATCTCGCGCGCCGATTCCATGAGGTCTTCCATGGCGGCATCGCGCGCGCCCGAGAGGGCGCGCTCGTAGCCCCCGGCGCGCCCGCCCACCACATCGCGCACCGAGGAGAACAGGTCGCGGAAGATGTTGGCGCCGATGATGGCCTCGCCGTGCACGATGCCCAGGTACTGCGACCGCTCCACGCCTTCCGGCGTGGTGGTGCAGAGGAAGAAGCCGTCCTTGCTCTTGGAAAACCAGCCCATGTGAACACTCCCGCAAACGCACCGCCCGCCGGGTGCCCGGGCATGGTACCGTGGGCCACACCCTCCACGAAAGCTCCCATGCCAGGCTACCAAGTCCGGACCGAGACCCTCAGCCTCGGCGGCGAAGACTGGCACATCCGTCGGCTGCTCGACGACCAGCAGTACACCGACACCCAGCACCACGCGGCCGACATCGGCCTGCCACCGGCGGGCTGGTCGCATTTCGGGCAGGTGTGGCCCTCCTCGCGCGTGCTCGCGCTGGCCATGCTCACGCACCCCATCGCGGGATTGCGCGTGCTGGAAATCGGCGCGGGCCTGGCGCTGGCCAGCCTGGTGATGCACCGGCGCGGCGGCGACGTGACGGTGAGCGACTGGCACCCGCTGACCGAAGAATTCCTGCGGCACAACCTGGCCCTCAACGGCCTGGGCCCCATGCCCTACCAGGCCGGCAACTGGGAAAGCACCGCCGCCACCGACAACCCGGCCCTGGGCCGCTTCGACCTCATCGTGGGCAGCGACCTGCTCTACGAGCGCCAGCAGCCGGCGCAGCTCGCGGCCTTCATCTTCCGCCACGCCGCGCCCCAGGCGGTGGTGATCATCGTGGACCCCGACCGCGGCAACCGCGCGGCCTTCGGCCGCGACATGGCCGCGCTGGGCTTCACGCTGAGCATGCAGGCGGCCGACCGGCTGCTGGAAGACGGCGAGGCCTACAAGGGCCGCTTCCTGAGCTTCACGCGCTGAGTTGCTGCGGCGCTCAGTGCGCGCCGCCCGCGTCCACGGAGCCGCCGAGCACCGGCTTGGAGAACCAGATCACCGCCACCAGCACGAAGAACAGCGCCGCCGAGAGGTAGAACAGGTCGGTCACGGCCAGCGTGAAGGCCTGCTGGTTGATCATGCGGTCGATGTTCGCCAGCGCCTGCTCGCGGCTCAAGCCGCTGCCCATGAGCTGGTCCAGCGTGGCCATGGCGGTGGCGTTGCCGGTGTGGATCGACTCCACCAGCTGCGCGTGGTGCAGCGAGGCCCGGCTTTCCCACAGCGTGGTGAACAGCGAGGTGCCCACCGCGCCGGCCGTGATGCGCACGAAGTTGGACAGACCCGCGGCCGACGGCGTCTGCTGCGGCTGCAGGCCCGAGAACACGATGGCCTGCAACGGAATGAAGAAGAACGCCATGGCCGCCCCCTGCAACAGCGTGGGGATCAGGATGGTCATGAAGTCGGCCTGGGTGTTGAAGTTCGAGCGCATCCACAGCACCGCGCCAAAGCCGAGGAAGGCCACGGTGGCGAGCTTGCGCGGGTCGATGCGGCTCACGTTCTTGCCCACCCAGGGCGAGAGCACGATGGCCAGCAGGCCCACCGGCGCCGTCGCCAGGCCGGCCCAGGTGGCCGTGTAGCCCATGTGCTGCTGCAGCCACAAGGGCAGCAGCACCACGTTGCCGAAGAACAGGCCGTAGGCGATGGACAGCGCGAGCGTGCCGGTGACGAAGTTGCGCCGCGCGAACAGGCGGATCTCCACGATGGGGTGCTTGTCGGTCAGCTCCCAGGCCAGGAAGAACAGGAAGCTCACCACCGCGACGACGGCCAGCGCGATGATCTCGCCCGACTCGAACCAGTCCAGCTCCTTGCCCATGTCGATCATGATCTGCATCGCGCCGACGAACAGCACCAGCAGCACCAGGCCGATCACGTCCAGCGGCACGCGGCGCGGGCCGGGGTCGCGGCTGCGGTAGATGGACCAGGTGAGCGCGGCGGCCACCAGGCCCACCGGGATGTTGATGTAGAAGATCCAGGGCCAGGAGATGTTGTCGGTGATCCAGCCGCCCAGCAGCGGCCCGGCCACGGGCGCGACCAGCACGGTCATGGCCCACATGGCCATGGCGGTGCCCGCCTTGGCGCGCGGGTAGCTCGCCAGCAGCAGCGTCTGCGACAGCGGGATCATCGGGCCGGCCACCAGGCCCTGCAGCACGCGGAACGCGATCAGCAGGCCGATGTTGGGCGCCAGGCCGCACAGCCAGGAGGCGACCACGAACAGCAGCACGCTCATGGTGAACAGGCGCACCTGCCCGAAGCGCTGCGTGAGCCAGCCGGTGAGCGGCACCGAGATGGCGTTGGCCACCGCGAACGAGGTGATGACCCAGGTGCCCTGCGCCGGGCTCACGCCCATGTCGCCCGCGATCGCGGGAATGGACACGTTGGCGATCGAGGTGTCGAGCACGTTCATGAACGTGGCCAGCGACAGCGCGAGCGTGCCCAGCACCAGCTGCGCGCCCTTGAGGGGCTCGAACACCGGTGGCGAGGCGCTCGGCGCGGGCGCCGGCGGTGGGGCCTCGGCGGGCAAGGCCCCCGAGGCGGGAAGGGCGTGGCTGTCGGCCATGGCGGTCAGCGCCGGTTCAACGGGCCAGGGCCACCGAGCCCGTGCTCACCGGAGCGGCCGGCAAGGCCGGCGCGGCGGGGGCGGCGGGCGCCCGCGTGGCGGCCGCCGTGCGCGACCCACCACCACCATGCTGGCCGATGATCTGCTGCACGCGCGTGTCGGCTTCGCGGTTGTCCTGTTCGAACACGGCGGTCTGCACCTCCTGCGGCGCGGCGGCCGCATCGGCCAGCATGCGGCCGTCGGTCTTGCTCACGTCCACGCGCGCTTCCATCGACAGGCCCAGGCGCAGCGGGTGGTCCACCAGTTCCTTGGCGTCCAGGCGCACGCGCACCGGCACGCGCTGCACCACCTTGATCCAGTTCCCGGTGGCGTTCTGCGCCGGCAGCAGCGCGAAGGCCGCGCCGGTGCCCGCGCCCAGGCCCTCGATGGTGCCGTGGTAGGTCACGTTCTTGCCGTACACGTCGGCGCTGAGTTCCACCGGCTGGCCCAGCCGCAGGTTCTTGAGCTGGCTTTCCTTGAAGTTGGCGTCCACCCAGACCTGGTCGAGCGCGATCACCGACAGCAGCGGCGAACCGGCCGGCACGCGCTGGCCCAGCTGCACGTTGCGGCGGGCCACGTAGCCGGCCACCGGCGCCTGCAATTCGACGCGCTTGAGCGCCACATAGGCCTCGCGCACGCGGGCCGACGCGCGCAGCACGCTGGGGTGCTGGTCGACCGCGATGCCTTCGGTCAGCGTCTGGTTCGAGGCCAGCTGTTCCTTCGCGGCGAGCACGGCCGCGCGGGCCGCCTCGGTGGCGCTGCGCGCGGCGGCGAGCTGCGCCGTCGCGTGCTTGAACTCTTCCTGGCCCACGGCACCCGAGGCCACCAGCGGCTGGCGCCGTGCCACGTCGTCCTGCAGGCGCTGCAGGTCGGCCTGCGCGCGCGCCAGGTCGGCTTCGCGCAGGGCGATCTGCGCGCTCTGGGTGCGGTTGTTGGCGTACAGCGTGCGCACCTCGCGCACCGTCTGCGCGAGCTGGGCCTCGGCCTGTTCGAGCGCGATCTTCGCGTCCGTCGGGTCCAGGCGCACCAGCCACTGGCCGGCCTGCACGTGGTCGTTGTCGTTGGCGCTGATCGCCACCACGGTGCCCGCCACCTGCGGCGTGATCTGCACCACGTTGCCCTGCACATAGGCGTTGTCGGTGGTCTCGTAGTGGTTGAGCACCAGGGCCCAGTAGGCGGCGTAACCCAGGCCGGCGGCGAGCACGACCGCGCTCACGGCGGTCAGGGCTTTCTTGCGGGCGGGGTTGCCTTGCGGTGCGGTGGTGTCGGAAGGGGTGGTCATGAGGGGCTCCGTTGGTCGGTGAGCAAGATGAAAAAGGAAGTCAGTGCGAGGCCGGGGTGTCGGGCGCGAAGCCGCCGCCCAGGGCGCGCACCAGCGCCACCTGGGTGGACAGGGCCCGCGCCTGCAGGTCCACGGTCTGGCGCCGCTGGCTGAACAGCGAGGTCTCGGCGCTGAGCACGGTGAGGTAACCGCTCAGGCCCGCGCGGTAGCGCTGGGTGGCGATGTCGTAAGCGGCCTCGGCGGCGCTGCGCGCCTGCGCCTGCTGCTCGCGCTGGCGCTCCAGCGACTGGCGGGCGTTGAGCTGGTCGGCGGTCTCGCGCACGGCTTCGAGCACCGCGCCGTTGTAGCTCTCCACCGCGGCGTCGAGGTCGGCCGTGCGGGTGCGCAGCTGCGCGCGCAGGCGGCCGGCGTCGAAGATCGGCAGGTGGATCGCGGGGCCGATGCCGTAGTGCTGGCTGCCCGAGTCCACCAGGCGGTCCAGCCCGATGCTGGACAGGCCCACGAAGGCGGTGAGGCTCACGTTGGGATAGAACTGCGCCTTGGACACGTCCACGCCCTTGGTGGCCGCCTCCATGCGCCAGCGCGCGGCGGTGATGTCGGGGCGGCGGCCCAGCAGGTCGGCCGGCAGCACCTCGGGCAGCACCAGGGTGCGCAGGGCCTGCAGGTCGGGTTTCAACTGGTCGTAGCTGGCCGGCGGCAGGGCCGCGAGCGCGGCCAGGGCGTGGCGCGTGGCCACGATCTGTTCGTCCAGCTGCTCGATCTGCACGCGCGCGTCGGGCAGCGCACCCTCGCCCTGCTTGAGCTCCACGCGCGTGTCCAGCCCGGCGTCCACGCGCTGGCGGATCAGGCCCAGCATCTGCTCGCGCTGGGTCAGGGCCTGCTGCGCCACCTCGCGCTGCGCGAGCAGGCGGCCGAGCTGCACATAGGTCTGCGCCACGTTGCTGGCCAGCACGTTGCGCGCGGCCTGCAGGTCGGCGGCGGCGGCGCGCTCGCTGCCCACGGCGGCTTCGATCGCGGAGCGGTGCAGGCCGAAGAAGTCGAACTCCCAGCTGCCGGCGATCTGCGCGTTCGCCAGCGTGCGCGTGGAGCCGCCCAGCGGCGCCGGGTAGATGCTGTTGGCGCTGAAGTGCTGGCGCGTGGCGTCGGCACTGCCGTTGATCTTCAGGCCGTCGTTGGCCTCTTCGCCGGCCGTGGCGGCCTGGGCGCGCCGCAGGCGGGCCTGCGCCACCTTCAGCGAAGGCTGGGCCTGCAGGGCCTGGTCGATCACCTGGGTCAGGGACACATCGCCCCAGCCGCGCCACCAGTCGGCGGGCACCAGTTCGGCGGTGGCCGCGCCGCTGCCGGCGGGCTGCGCCAGGCCCACGGCCTGCGGTTCCAGCACCGTGGATTGCGATTGAATGCCCGCGCTGCTGGCGCAGGCCGCGAGCACGGCGGCCAGGGCCAGGGTGCTCAGGGCGGCCACCGTGCGGCGTGCGGGGAATATTTGATGGGGCTTCATTTGCTTAGGCAAGTAATGGGGTCAACAAGTCGATGAGGCGGGAATTTTCACGAACGGTCCGTCAACCGGAGTCCTTCAGTGCCTCGCCCGTCTCGACCATGCGGCGCAGGTAACCCAGCAGCGCCTGCCACTCGGTCTTGCTGAAACCGGCGAGGTGCTGGTTCATCACATCGGCCAGCACCTCGGGCACGTGTTCCATGGCGGCCTTGCCCTCGGGCGTGAGCTCCACCACCACCACGCGGCGGTCTTCGGTGGAGCGCACGCGCGTGCACAGGCCTTTCTTCTCCAGGCGGTCGAGCAGGCGCGTCATGGCTCCGGCGTCGATCTGCGACCAGCGCGCGAGCTCGGCCACGGTGGCCGTGCCCTGCATGCGCAGCTTCATCAGCGGCCCCCACTGCGCGGTGGTGAGGTCGTGCAGGCACAGGCGCTTGTCGGCCTGGTAGACGATGGACATCATCACGCGCTTCATGAGGTAACCCACGCTCTGGTCGGGCGTGAAGTTGTGTCCGTCGTAGAAGGCGGGGGTCGGGGTGGTGCGAGGCATGCCGCGAATATACATGCCTAGGCAATATTTGTTTTGGCATCTTAAATAGCCACATTGAAAAAAAGGGAAAACATCACGTACTCGGCAGCTCAGTGCGCTGGAGATCCAAAGACCTGTTTTACCGTCCGTAGGATCCAGGCGTCGGCGGTATCCACATTGAAAGGGCACGCGTGTACAGAATCATTTCAGACATCGCGCAAGTAGAGGCGCTGGGGCTAAAACTCGAGAAAAAGCTGAAGGCGGCCTTTACCGAGCGGGAATCCCGTAAAGTGAATTGGCCCAAGGGAAGCAGCAAGAAGCGCCATCCGGCACCGCCAACGGGCGACGTCATGTTCCAACCCAGGAGCGGAATCCCCGCCCGCGCATGGTCACCTCGCAGGGAAAGTGGGACCAAGTACCGCAACTTCCTGTTGTTTGGCGAACCTCGCAGCAGCGACTCCATGAACATCGCTGTGCAGGTGAACTTTCCTCTCGGCACGTTTCACATGAGCAACGGCGGCGTCTTCCTGGAAGACGAACGCGGCCGCGTCTGGATTGGCCACACCGGGAAGATGACCCGCGTAACCGCGCTGAAGATTGCGCCTGTGCTCAAGGGGTTCGAAGGTCAAACCGTCATGGCGGCAGGCTATCGCCGTGAACAAGAGATCATCCTTCTCACCCGCCTGGATGGTGCCTCTCTCATTCGCGACCTATGGGCCTTTGCCAAGAAAGCGCGAAATGTCGCGGATGCAGTGCACGAGAACCGCCTTGCCCCATCGGCAAACGCCATCGGCAAACCATCAAAGCGCGCGCAAGCGGCCCTGGGAAAGCTGCACAAGTACGCCAAGGAGCACAGCGGGCGAGGAAAGCGAAAGGCCGTTGCCAAAGGGACGAGGGATGTGACTCACGGGGCGATCGTGGACGAACTTTCCCGGAAGGTGGGAGAAGGCTGTGCGGTCAAAAATTCAGGATTTGTGGATCTCGCGTTTACTTCGGGCAGCGCCATCGACTTGTTCGAGGTCAAGACATCGACAAGGCTTCAGGCGCTATACACATCCATCGGCCAGTTGGTCGTTCATGGCGTTGCGGTGGAGCGAGAGGCCCGCCTTCCCACGCGCCGCTATCTGGTGGTACCGGGCATGCCGCGGGAGGACGTCCTGTCCATCCTTCGTGAAGAGGTCAACGCCAATGTGATCACTTATCGGAAGACCCGATACGGATACGAATTCAGGGGTTTGCCGTCTGCAGCGCAATAGAAAACAAAAAGGCCCGCGATGCGGGCCTTTTGCATGAGGGCCTGGCCGCGTGGGCCAGGAGGCGATCAGCCGCCCTTCTTCGAGCGCTTGCCCGGGTTCTTCTTGCTGCGCGTGGCCACGCCGCGCTCCAGGCTCACGCGCTGGCCACGGCCGGGCGTGGTCAGGGTGACGCCAGCGACGGGCTTCGGACGGGGAGTGGCTTTGCGGTCGGCTTCGGTGACGATTTTGTTGCCCATGGCTGGTTCCTGAGAGAGATTGCAAAAGCCGCTATTAGGCCATAGACGCCGCGCCCTCTCCCACCACCCCTTTTCCCCGCACGCAGGCGGGCCCCGGGCACGCCACGCCAATACCCCGCGGCCTTAGTAGGTTTTTGCAGACAAAGTGGGGCAACGGCCCTAGCATTGATTCTGTAATGAATCAACGTTTCATATACAAAACACCCTAATCCACCCGCAGGTCCCCATGAACGACGCACTTCACGGCTCCCGCGCAACCGCCCCGACCAGCGGCGGTTTGCATCCCGCGATCGAATTCATCGGGGTGGACAAGCGCTTTCCCGCGCGGGGCAAGAACCCGGAAGTGATCGCCGCGCGCAACGTGACGCTGTCCATCCAGCCGGGCGAGGTGGTGTCCCTGATCGGCCCGTCGGGCTGCGGCAAGAGCACGCTGCTTAACATGGGCTCGGGCCTGGCCAAGGCCTCGGCCGGCACGGTCAAGGTCAACGGTGAAGTGGTCACCGGCCCCAACAAGCACGTCGCCTTCATGCTGCAGAAAGACCTGCTCATGCCCTGGCGCACGATTTCGCAGAACGTCGAGTTCGGCCTGGAGCTGCGCGGCGTGCGCGCCGCCGACCGCGCCGCCATCTCCGAGAAGCTGCTGGCCCAGTGCCACCTCAAGGGCTTCGGCAACAGCTACCCGCACCAGCTCTCCGGCGGCATGCGCCAGCGCGCCGCCATGGCGCGCACGCTCGCGGTGGACCCGATCGTGCTGCTGATGGACGAGCCCTTCTCCGCGCTGGACGCGCAGACCAAGATGATCCTGCAGCAGGACCTGGCGCGCACCGTGGCCGAGCACAAGAAGACGGTGCTCTTCATCACCCACGACCTGGCCGAAGCCGTCGCGCTGTCCGACCGCATCCTGGTCATGAGCGAGCGCCCCGGCACCATCGTCGAAGAGATCGTGGTCGACATCCCCGGCCGCGACAACCCGATGGCGCGCCGCAAGCACCCCGCCGTGGGCGACTACGTCTCGCGCCTGATGGACCTGCTCAAGCTCGACGCGCAGACCGACGTGCACTGACCCCCGCATTCCCATTCACCCACCTCCTGGAGTTGCCATGAAGATGACCCGCGCTTTCAACGGTACCCGCCGTGCCTGCCTGAGCCTGCTCGCCACCGCGGCGCTGGTCTCGCCCCTGGCGGCCCATGCCCAGCTGCAGGAGATCACCTACCTGCTGCCCGCGCCCGGCACGCTGCCCGCCTTCGGCCCCTGGATGCTGGCCCAGGCCAAGGGCTACTACGAGCAGGAAGGCCTCAAGGTCAACTTCGTCACCGCGCGCGGCGGCGTGGACGTGGCCAAGCAGATCGGTGCCGGCAACGCCGTCATCGGTGGCGCCATCGGCGACACCCCCATCATCGCCCGCGCCCAGGGCATCCCCGTCAAGGCCGTGGCCGTGCTCGGCGCCGGTTCGCTCACCCAGCTCGTGAGCCACAAGGACGAGAAGATCGAGAGCCCACGCGAACTCAAGGGCAAGACTGTCACCGTCCTGGCCTACACCGACACCACCTACTACGCCCTGCTGGGCATGCTCAGCAAGGTCGGCCTGACCAAGAACGACGTCAACATCCAGGCCGCCGGCCCCGCGGGCGTGTGGCAGCAGTTCGCCGCCAAGAAGGCCTCGGCCATGGCCGGCGTGCCCGACTGGACGGTGAGCGCGATGGAAGCCGGCGCGCAGGTCGACATCCTGCCGGCCGACATCTACTTCAAGAGCATGGCCCAGGCCATCCTCGCCTCCGACGAGACCATCGCCAAGAACCCGCAGCTGATCCAGAAGCTGGTGCGCGCCACGCTCAAGGGCATGAAGGACATCATGGCCGACCCCAAGGCCGCCACCGCCGCCTACGTGGCGCACGTGCCGGTGCACAAGGGCAAGGAAGCCAGCATCCAGAAGGCCTTCGAACTCTTCAACAAGTACGTCTACGCCGCGCAGAAGGTGCCCGGCACGATGGACGAGGCCCGCCTGGCCGAGCTGCAGAAGTTCTACGTCACCAACGGTGTGGTGCCCAAGGAGACCCCGGTCAAGGAGCTCTACACCAACCAGTTCGTGACGGCCAAGTGAGTCGCGCCGCCCTTCCCTTCCCGCATCCGAGAGTCGCGACATGAAAGACGTACTGCAGCGCTACAGCACAGCGCTCTGGAGCCTGCTGGTCCTGGTGGTGTTCATGGCGGTCTGGGAATACGTTCCCGGCCTGCTGGGCGTGCCGGAATTCGTGCTGCCGCCCTTCTCGCGCGTGTGGGAAGAAGCGGTCCGCATCTGGGGCACCGAGCGCCTGCTCTGGCACGCCGGCATCACCGGCGCGGAGGTCGTCATCGGCTTCATCCTGGGCTCGCTGCTGGGCGCGCTGATCGGTTACGCCCTGGGCCTCTCGCCCAAGGTGGAGGCCGTGCTCTCGCCCTACCTGCTCGCCCTGCAGATCGCGCCCAAGGTCGCGTTCGCGCCGCTGTTCGTGATGTGGCTGGGCTACACCATGTACCCCAAGATCCTGGTCGCGATCCTGATCGTGTTCTTCCCGGTGCTCATCAACGTGCTCTCGGCCATGCGCACCATGGACCACGACCTGATCAACCTCGCGCGCTCCTTCTCCGCCACCCGGCTGCAGGTGTTCCGCATGGTCGAGTTCCCGACCACGCTGCCGCCCCTGTTCTCGGGCCTGCGCATCGCCAGCACGCTGGCCGTCATCGGCGTGGTCGTCGGCGAACTCGTGGGCGGCAACATGGGCCTGGGCTACATGCTGGTGTTCTTCGAAGGCCAGGGCAACACCGCCGGGGTGTTCGTGGTCATCGGCGCGCTCACCGTGATCGGCATCGTCGCCTACTACGCCGTGGTGATCGCCGAGAAGCGCGTGCTTCACTACCTGCCCAGCGCCGAACGGCGCGTGGCCTGAGGAACACCATGGCACAGGAAATCCAACTCGACAACCGCCGCGTGCTCGTCACCGGCGCCGCGCGCGGCCTGGGCGCGAGCTTCGCCCAGTCGCTGGTGCAGGCCGGCGCGCGCGTCGTCATCAGCGACGTGCTGCACGAGGCCGGGCAACAGCTCGCGAAAGACCTCGGTCCGAACGCGCACTACGTGCCGCTGGACCTGCTCGACGCGGCCAGCGTGCGCGCCGGTGTGGACGCCGCCGCGCAATGGCTGGGCGGCCTCGACGGCCTGATCAACAACGCGGCCATCACCAACTCCGGCGGCAAGGGCATGGGCGAACTCAGCCCCGAGACCTGGGACCTGGTGATGGACGTGAATGTGCGCGGCACCTGGCTCGTCACCGCCGCCGCGCGCCCCCACCTGGCCGCCGCCGGTGGTGGCCGCGTGGTCAACATCGCCTCCGACACCGCGCTCTGGGGCGCGCCCCGCCTGCTGGCCTACGTGGCGAGCAAGGGCGCGGTGATCGCCATGACCCGTTCGCTGGCGCGCGAGATGGGCGAGGACGGCACCACCGTCAACGCCATCGCCCCCGGCCTCACGCTGGTCGAAGCCACCGCCTACGTGCCGCAGGAGCGGCACGAGCACTACCTCAAGGGCCGCGCGATCCAGCGGCCGCAGATCCCCGAAGACGTCAACGCCGCCGCCCTGTTCCTGCTGACACAGGCCAGCGGCTTCATTACCGGTCAGCTGCTGCCCGTCAACGGCGGCTTCACGATGAACTGAAAAGGAGAAAACGCATGAGCACAGCCACCATCACCAAACCCGCAGCGGCCAACGCGCCCGTGTTCAACGAACGCGGCCTGATGGACGCGAACATTCCGTCCGAGGCCGAGACGCAGCGCGTGATGATGCGTCAGGAAGGCCAGAGCTTCGCGCAGTGGATGGAGAGCCGCGTGGCGCGCAGGAGCACGCGCAGCTACGACTGGGACGCGCTGAAGTTCCAGGCCGACTACGACCCCAAGTACCGCCGCGCGCAGATGCGCTACGTGGGCACCGGCGGCACCGGCGTGAACAAGGACACCAACACCGTGCCCGCCGCCCACTTCACCTTCTCCACCATGGTGATCCCGGCCGGCAACATCGGCCCTTCGCACATCCACTACGACGTGGAAGAGATCTTCTTCGTCATGCGCGGCGCGATGAAGGTGGTCTGCGAGAAGGACGGCGAGCGCTGGGAAACCATCGTCGGCGAGCGCGACCTGATCTCGGTGCCGCCCGGCGTGTACCGCGAAGAGCACAACGTGGGCGACGAAGACGCGCTGATGTGCGTGATGCTGGGTTCGCCCAAGCCCATCACCCCCACCTACCCGCCCGACAGCCCCCTGGCCAAGATCAAGAGGTG
>NZ_JBYTAE010000114.1:0-13706 GCF_058787875.1 Hydrogenophaga sp. FW305-3-2-15-A-LB1
ACCCACCGCTGCCCCCATGCCCGCCGCCGTGAGCGCGGCAACGCCCTGGGCAATGCCCTTGGCCGCGCCTTCTCCCATCCGTGCCGAAGCTGATGCCGATGCTGCCCGAGTCGGACTTGTTGCTGCCGTGAAGGCTCTGGGCGTTCTGCGCGGCCAGCAGCTCGATGTCCCCTTCGGCGTTCAGGCTGGCGGTGTGCCCCGCGTTGACCTCGCTGCCCCGGATGACGATATCGCTGTCTTTCCCCTTACCGCTGGCGGTGATGCTCACGCTGCCGCCCGCGCTCACGGTGCTGCCCCTCGCCGTATCGCTGGTCTCCAGCGTATTGCTTTCGCTGGAGCTTGCCCCGATGCTGATGGAGAAGTTGACCCCACCGGCTTGTTGGGCGTTGCTGGCGTCCGGCTTGCTCGAGCCCTCCGCAGCCTGGTTCAACGCGTTGTTGACCGCAAAGACACTGTTGGCCACCGCCAGGCCCTGCATGCGGCCGTCCTTGGTGTCGTTGGCGGCCTCCATCTGGCCCGCGACACTCTGCATGGCCGTGAGCAGCGGCGTGCTTACACCCAGCGTGATGCCGCTTTGCTCGAGGGTTTCTTTGGTTTCCGTGCGACGGGTCTCTCGCGCTTCCGCGATCCGCACTTCCTGCGCATTGATGGTGATGTCTCCGCCCGGGGCCATCACGTCGGAGCCGACTTGGGTGTAGGTCTGCCCGGCGGTGATGTTCACATTCCCCGCAATGGCGCCCACCGTGCTGGCTGCGGCGCCCGTGCCCTGGCTTTGCTGGTCGCGGCCCTGGTTCTGGGTGCCCCAGGACACGCTGCCCTCGCCCAACGAGAAGCCGCTGGTCTCCACCTCCTTGTAGTCGCTCTGGCTGAAGCGGGTTTGTGCGGCCACGATGTTCACGTCACCCACCGCCTGCACGGTGACACCCTGGTCGCCAATGACGTTAGAGCCGACGATGCCCACGTCCTGGTCGCTGCGGATGCTCACGGTCTGCCCGCCCAGGCTGCTGGCCAGGGCGTCGGTGGCGCTGGCGGCGTTGCGTGTGGTGCTGCTGGAGCTGGAGAGCCAGCCGCTGCTCTCAACATGGTGGGCCTCGTCGTGGGCCTGGGTGCGTTCACCCGCTTCAATGAGCACGGAACCACCGGCCTGCAGGGCCAGGTCGCCATCGGCCTGCAGGTTGGCCGCGCGGGCGGTGATGCCACCGCCGGCTTGCAGGATGATCTGGCCCGCCGCTGTCACGGTGCTGCCGATCTCGATGCGTTCGGTCAGGCTGAGGTGGTTCTCCTCGTCCCAACGGGCTTCATCCCGGGCCTCGGTGTTGAGCGTGCTCAGGGCGATATCGCCCAGGGCTTGCAAGGTCACGTTGGCTTCGGAACGAATGGTCGCGCCCTGCGCGGTGAGGTTGCCACCGGCCATCGCCACCAGCGTGCCGCCGGGGTTGGTGACGTACAGCGCGGCCACGCGGTCCAGCTTGGTGCGGCTGGAGGACGTAGAGGCGTTGCCCGTGGTCTGGGTAGTGCTGCGGATGTTGATGCCGCCATCGGCCTGCAGGCCCAACTGTTCTTGCGCGACAACCTGCCCACCGATGACGTTGAGGTTTTCTCGGGCGCTGAGGTTGACGGTTTCGCCGCTGGTGCGCCCACCAAGCAGATGGATGTTCTGGGCGGTGATCTGAACCACGTCGCGACCGGCGATGGTGCCGGCGTGGATGAGGTCGCCGCTGAGGTCGAGTTGGACCTGTGCCCCGCCCAGCAGGCTGCCTGTGGGAGTCAGGTCGCCCTCTCGGGGCATGAGGTAGACCTGGGGCACCAGGGCCATGACGGTGCTGCCGTCGGGCATCAGGACCGGGCGTTCGACTAGCCAGACGATGTCGCTGGTGAGCCGGGCCACCTGCGCGGCGGACAGCGCAATGCCCGGGCGCAGCTGGAAGGCTTGTGCAAAGGTGGCGCCGTCGGTCATGAGGGCCTGGTACTGCGCATCGTCGCTGGTGTAGTCGCTCAGGAAGCGCAGACCGGTGAGCGAGGCGATCTGTTCGCGCACGAGGCGTTGTTCGTAGAAGCCGTCCCCCAGGCGTTTCTGGATGGTGGCCGGGTCGATGGACAGGGCCTGCAGCAGATAGTCCGAGGAGCGCCACTGGCGCTCGTCCGCAAAGCGCGGATCGGTCTCGATCAGGTAGGTGGCGGTGGGGCTGGCCGGGGCACGGAAGAGCGCGCTGGTGGGCAGGACGATGGGTGCACTGGTCCTCGGGGTGCCGGCACTCGCAGCGGTTGAGCGGGTCTGGTAGATGACCTGAGCGCCGATCTGCAGAGGTGAAGCCGCAGGAGCGGTGCCCTGCTCCACCCGGCCGACCGGTAGACCCACGGTGCGCGTGGTGTCGGCGGTATAGGGGGTGAACTGATGCGCGCGATCGGGATCGCAGAAGTCGCAGTCCTCGATGTAGGCGGAGTACACACTCTGGCCCCGCACTTCGGTGCGGGCCAGCACGTCGGCCTCGACGTTGCGCAGTGCCGCGCCGGTGATGCCCAGCGTGCCGCCGGCCACGATCTCGCTCTTGTCATTGAGCACCTCCTGGGTGCTGTGGATGTTCAGGTCGCCGCCGGCTAGCAGCCGGGCCGGGCGGCTATACCTGACGACGGGGGTGAAGTCCTGGGCCATTGCGTCGATGACAGTCCAGTCGCGCAGGGTGCGGCTGGCCACGCTCCGGTTGTAGTCGGCGATCTTCTGGTCCAGCTGGTCTTGGATGAGGGTCTTGGCCGCCTGGTAGACGGCCAGCTCGGCCTGATAGGCGTTGTAGGTGGTCTGTTCGGACGCGGAACAGGGCGGCCCATCCACGTCGGCGCAGTTGCGCCCGGTGTAGCTGGGGGCCGGCCCGTAGGGCGTGACACCGAACCTGGCCCAGATGCCATGGCCGGCGGTGTATTTGTCCACGTCTTTCCAATCGCAGTCGCGGCAGTCCCGGATGCGGCTGCGCGAGTAGTTCACGGCGAAGGGCGAGGCAACCTCCGGGCCAAAAATGCCCATGAGCGTACTGCCCAAGCCCAGGCCACCAAAGATGTTGGCGTCTTTTCTGGCCCAGCTCATGTCGTTGGCGGGGAAGGCCGAGAAGGGGTAGTCGGTCGAGGGCAGCAGGAGCCGGAACCCGGCGTTGTCGACGTAGCTGTTCAAGGGCCCGAAGTTCATGCCCAGGGCCTGCGGGTCGTAGCTCACGCCGTTGTGAACGACTTTGAGGACCTGGGTGGTCGGGCCAGTCACCAGATCGGCCAGGAAGTGCGTGTTGGTGTTCTCCAGCGTCTTCGCTGCAATGGTGAGCGCGCCCAGGGCTTCGATGATGGCCGACTGGTTCTGGATCTTTTGAGCCATGCCGCTGGTGGCACCGTCCGCGCGGTGGGTGGCATCGAGCGATCCGCCGATGGCCAGGTCGCCCAGGCTGAGGATCGTGGCGCCTTCGCGGTTGATCAGTTCTTGCACACCGATGTCCAGGCGCTCGCGCGCTGCGATGACGGCGTCCGAGCGCACGGTACCCACGGTCTCGGTGTCGTTGCGCAGGGTGTCGGCCTGGATGGCGAGCACGTCACCGTAAATGCGACCAGTACCGATGTTGTTCAGGGTCTGGGCTTGCAGTCGCGTGTTCTTGCCGTCGATCAGGCCTCGGTTGGTGAGCGCCGCCGTCACCCGAATGTCGGCGGTGTCGCCCGCACTGATCTCGCCTGTAGCCGTGTTGTCCAGTGAGTCGGCGGTGAAGCCCAGGTTGAGCCCAGCGAGCAGTTCACCGCTGTTGATCAGACCGCCGTCTTCGATCTCGATCTTGAGGTCCCGGTTGGCGACGATCCGCGAGCCTTGCGCATGGGTATGGTCGCCTTGCAGGGAGAGCGCCATGTCCTGTTGCGAGAGCACGCTGCCGTCCAGGCTCAAGGTCTTTGCGGTGACGCTGAGTTGCTGGTCGGCGATGAGGGTGCCGCCGGTGTTGGTGATGGCCAGCGTGCGCGCGGTCGGCGGGGTCGTTGGGGTTTCTTGAATGTCGAGCGTGCCGCCGGCGCTGAGCAACCCCTGCGCGTTCTCAATTTGCCCCTCGCTGAGGATGCCCAGGCCCTGCCCGGCGACGATGACACCGCTCCGGTTGTCCAGTCGGTCCACGTGGATCTCGATGTCGCCAAGGGCTTGCAACTGTGCGCCGGTGGTCTTGAGGGTCTTGCCGTCAATGTCGATCCGGCCGCGGGCGAGCACGTCGGCGTTCTGCGCGTCGATCAGGCCCGTGCCGGGCGCAGTGCCCGTTCCCCTGCCCGTGGCATCGAGCGCCAGCGTCTTCGCCTGGGTCTGGCTGCCCGCGATGTTCAGCGCCTGGCCTTCCAGTTTGAGGTGCCCGCTGGCAAGGTTGTTGCCTTGCGCGGTGAGCTGTTGGGTGGCCTGCACGTCCAGCAGGGCGGCGCCGGCTTTGAGCGAGCCGTCGGTGTTCAGGCCCGCCGCCAGTGCGCCGGTGCTGTTCACGTTGGCGGCTTGCACGGTGAGATCGCCGTGGGCCGCGATCAGGCCGCTGTTGGTGAGGGCCTGCGAGGTCGTGATGCGAAGGGCGCCTCCGGCGTAGATGTCCTTGTCGTTCTTCACCTCGCCCTGGGTGGTGATCGCGACGTTGCCGCTGGCCTGCACCGTGCCCTTGTTGCGCAGCCAGCCGTTGCTGTCGAGCACGAGGTCTCCCGCATCCGCGCTGAGCACGCCACCGTTGTTCACCCCCAGGCCAGCTTCGGTGCCCACGAGGTAGATGTGTCCGGCGTACATGCCGCCGATGGCCGCCACGTCGAGCATGAAGCGCGGTGCGGTGCCTTGGGCGCTGGCGGGCGTGGCCGTGACGGTGCTTCCGTCAGCGCTGATCTGATTCGCACCGGTGACCACCTTGAGGTGCTTGGCCCACAGGCCGGCGTTGACTTCCATCGCCCTTGCGAGGATGGTCGTGTAGTCGGCCGTGCGGGTGTCCAGCCCGAGTCCTTCCACGACGAACGCGCCTTGGGCGACCCGAAACGACTCCAGGTTGCCGCTGTTCATCACCGGGGTGCCGGTGGTGAGTGTCACACCCGACGCGTTGATGAAGCTGCCGCCGTTCACGCGGATGCCCGAGGGGTTGGCGATGACCACCTCGGCGCGCTGACCCGCGACTTCCACCGGGCCTTTGAGGTAGCTGGGGTTGCTGGAGTTGACTTCGTTCAGGATCACACGAGCGGGCGTGCTGATCCAGGGATTTCCAGAAACGAATCCGCCGATCTGCGTCTGCACGCTGGTTCGACTGTTGTTGAGGATCGCTCCCCGGGCGTCTATATCGAATTGGCTGTACGAGTTGCGCGAGACGCCGGCCGCGCTGGGCGTCTGGATGTTGACCTGGGGCAGGCCGTTGGCGGTCTGAAGGATGGTCGGGCGCTGGTTGCCGGGGGCCGAAGGGTCGGCCACCACCTGGGCCTGCGCAGGGGT
This sequence comes from Hydrogenophaga sp. FW305-3-2-15-A-LB1, assembly GCF_058787875.1. Taxonomy (NCBI): domain Bacteria; kingdom Pseudomonadati; phylum Pseudomonadota; class Betaproteobacteria; order Burkholderiales; family Comamonadaceae; genus Hydrogenophaga; species Hydrogenophaga sp. FW305-3-2-15-A-LB1. Next base: position 5,456 of record NZ_JBYTAE010000114.1, read on the forward strand.
GAGCGGCATCAGCAGTAGAGCTGCGAACGCCAGCGCAGGCATCGGTGGAGACGAAGACCCCCCGAAAGAGCTAGCGGTCTCGTTCACGGCCATGCGCTGGCCGCGTGTGGCGTTGAACACCACGCGATGGCGGTTATGGTTCATTGCTGCACTCCCTTGATCGATTTTTTGTTGCGCCGCAGAGCCACAAAGACGGTTCATGGCCGGCGCGAATTTCAAGTGGGCAGCAACGTCACCGTGCGCTTCTGGCACGAAATATCCCAAAGAATGTCCGAACCATCGGCTTTTTGACATGGCCCGAAGCGGGGGATTCAAAAAGCGTCAATCCGGCGGCCCGTGCCGGCACCGCCCCACACATCTCCATCGATCGAGCTCGTTCGCCGAAAGAGTGCCATGAGCCCGCACTCGACCGCTGGCTCGCGCAAGTCATTGCCTCAAACCAGCAATTTGGACCACCAGTTCGGCATCCTGTGCCAGAGAAAACCAAAGCGCCACGTGCTCGCTAAGACTGCGTCGATCCAAGTTTTTGTTGAGGCGCTAACCGCGCTACACCGAAAACCCGGGTTCTTCTCCACCACAACCGGCGAAGCGCGCCACCAACAAGAATGATCATTGAAAACGTCGTCGCGAGCTTTCCTACCCGAAGAGTCAGCAATGAAGAGGTCGTGGACCTGATCCGGTTCCATTCGAAGAACTTCGATGGTGACCTTTCCAAGGCGCTGGAGATCGTCAAGGCGTTTCTGGACCACAGCGGGCTGATCACCCGCCAATGGCAAGCAGAGGGCGAACGGCCCATCGATCATCTGGCGAAGGTCGTCTCATCCGCGCTGCAGGGCAGTTCCTTGCAATGTGCGGATATCGATCTGTTCATCTATGTGGGCGTGGGCCGGGGTTTTCGAGAACCCGGCAACAGCTACATGGTGGCGAAATCGCTGGGCATCACGCGAGCGGAATGCTTCGATGTGATTGATGCAGGCATGAGCTGGACACGCGCGCTCTCGCTGGTGGACAGCCTCTTCAAGACGGATCAGTACCGCAACGCGCTGGTCGTGAATGCCGAGTTCAACGTGACGGCAAGCGGATCTCTGCGCCCCACCGACTTCATGCTTCAGACTCCCGCGCAGTTGGAGCATGCCTTGCTGTCGTACTCCATCGGAGAAGCAGCCACCGCGACTTTGTTGCGTCCGGATGAGCCCGAAAATTTCCACATCACCTTCCGTTCAAGACCAGATCTTGCGGATGTCTTCACGGTCCCAAGCAGGAACTTCAACGACTTCTGTGGGCCAACTGAAGCCAGAGAGGCGCTTGGTATCGATCGTCTCACCGTCAAGGGCAGCGAAATCCATCGCAATCTGGCACAAGAGATCTCACACCTGATCGAAACCGCAGGCTTTTCAGATGAAGCCGTGGACATCGTTTTCACGCACACCTCTTCGGCCACAGAGTGGCAGGCAGCGATCGCGCAACATGGGCTCGGCAAAAAGGTTTACCACCTCTACCCTCGCACCGGAAACATCGTCTCGGCCTCTATCCCCGCCGCCCTCGCACGAGCCAAAGAAGACAGGCGATTGAAAAGAGGGGATCGGGTGCTATTCCTCATGGGAAGCGCGGGCATGTCGTTCGCGGCAGGCAAATTTGATCACTGACAGAGGAGCAGAGTCATGATCATTGAAAGCGTCGCCGCGAGTCTTCCCGAGAGAAAAGTCAGCAATGAGGAGATCGTGGAGATCATCCGCTTCAACTCAAAGGACTTTGAAGGAGATCTTGCCAAGGCATTGCGAATCGTCAAAGCCCGTCTTGAGCGGAGTGGTCTGATCACCCGCCACTGGCTGAGCGAAAGTGAACGGCCAATCGACCATGTTCATCAAGCAGTTCATACGGCGCTGAAAACAACGCCGCTACGACCCATCGATATCGATCTGTTCATCTATGTGGGAATCGGCGGGGGTTTTCACAAGTTGGGCAACGCCTACATCTTGGCCAAGGCCTTGGGCTTCCTCCACGCCGAATGCTTCGACATCCTCGATGCATGCATGAGCTGGACGCGGGCCGTGTCGCTGACCAGAAGCCTCTTCAAAACGAGACAGATACGGAACGCCTTGATCGTGAACGCGGAGTTCAACATGATCAAAGGCGCGGCCGGGTTCCCAGAGAACTACACACTGCGTCACCCACAGGAGCTCGACTACCTGTATCCCTCTTACACCATCGGTGAAGCTGCGTCCGCAACTCTTCTGCTTCCAAACGCCCCAGACAATCTTTCGGTCACCATCCATTCAAAGCCGGACTATGCAGACCTCTGCATGATCCCAGCGGAGGGATACCAAGGCTACTTCAATGTCAGTCACATGGTGGCGCAATTGGGTCAGGGACGGTTTAGCGCCCTTGGCCGCGAGATTCATGACCGCATCGCCGAAGAACTCCCCTATGTACTGAGCAAGTCGCGAATCGACCTCGCCGAGGCCGATATCGTCTTCACCCACTCATCCTCCATGAAAGCATGGGATGACATCGGAAATCGACTTGGATTCGCGAGCAAGACATTTCACATCTATCCCGAGGCGGGCAACGTCGTCTCGGCATCCATCCCAACCGCTATGGCGCTGGCTCAAAGCGCAGGCAAGTTGGTCAAGGGCAACCGCGTCGCATTCCTGATGGGGAGCGCAGGCATGTCCTTTGCGGCGGGCAATTTTGTTTACTAACCATGGTGAAAGGAGATACATGATGGTCAATCCGTTTCGTCGTTTCGCGCAAGCGCTTGAAATCAACGCCAATGCATCCAAGCGGAGTATGGTGGTCGCCGGCGCGCTCGGCACCATGATCTTCGGGGCATACGGAGTGCTCTGGCTGTATCTCACGCCCTTGGAACACGAGAGCCTCGAACTGAGGATGCTCGGCATGTTGGCCTGCTTGGGGCTGTGGTTGAGTCCCAACTGGCCAGAACCGTGCAAGAAGTACCTGCCCTGGCTCTGGTTCGCGACGCTCTGCTATGCACTGCCCTTCTTTTCCACCTATCAACTGCTGGCCAGCAACTACTCCCTCCTTCGATCCATGATCGAAGTGGCGACCGTGTTCTTGATCATCGGTCTTTTCCCCAACTACATGCTCGCCAGCGTGAACATGGCGCTCGGCCTCGGTCTGGGCACGTTGGCTGCCTACTTCACGCTTCCCGATTTCTGGGCTCTGAACCACGCCATAGTGAAATCGGTTCATCTCCCAGCCATCCTGTACAGCATCGTGGCGGGGATGATCTTGACGCGCAGTCATCTGAAAAGCCTCCTGGCCCAGGAAAAGGTCGAGGCCATGAAAGCCTTGATCGGATCCATCGCCCATGAAATGAGAAGCCCCATGGGTCAGCTCACCCAGAGGATGGATGCGATCGGCAAGCGCTTGCCCGACCATGTCGTCGGTTCGCAGAGCCAGACCATTGACGTCATTGATCTGGAGGCCATCTACGCCGAGATCGCCAAGTGCAAGGAGGCCATTGAACGGGGCACGCAGGTGATCGAAATGACCATGGACGAGATCAGCGCCAAGCCGATCGACCGGTCTGAGCATCGTTATCTGTCAGCCACGGCGGTCGTGAACAAGGCCGTGGCAGAGTTCTGCTATACGAACGCCGAAGACAAAAACCGGATCTCGGTAATGCCGAACCAGGACTTCGTTTTCAGGGGTGACGAGACGCGCTTCGTCTTTACCCTGTTCAATCTGCTGAAAAACGCGACCTACTATTTCGACAAGCATCCGAAGGCCCGCGTCACGATCACGGTGAATCACCGCATCGTGACGGTGGAGGACACGGGGCCCGGTATAAAACCCGAAGTGATTTCACGGTTGTTCGAGGCTTTTCACAGCGAGGGCAAGCAGGGTGGCACTGGGCTGGGCCTGTCTTTCTGCCAGCGCACCATGCGAGCCTTTGGCGGGGCCATCAGCTGCGAGTCTGTGTACGGCGAGTTCACCCGGTTCGTGATGCGCTTTCCGCACGTGGCCGAGAACGAGATCTCCGCACACGAGGAAGGGGTGAAAAGACAAGGCGTCGCGATGTTCAGTGGCAGGCGAATCCTGGTCGTGGACGATTCCCGGCATTTTCGTCAAATGCCCAAAAAGGCACTTATCGCACTGGGTGCGCAGGTCGATGAGGCGGAGGATGGCAACCAGGCGCTGGCGAAGCTGGCCGCCCAGCAGTACGACGCGATGCTGCTGGACCTGTGCATGCCCGAGCTGGACGGCTACGCCACGGCCGAGAAGGTGCGCCGTGGTGCCATCCCCGGGTTGGAGAATCTGACCATCGTGGCCCATTCATCGGAGTCTCCCCATGCGGCCAGGGTCAGGCTGGACCGGATCGGGGTGAAGGAATTTCTTTCGAAAGGGTGCTCGCCAGAGGAGTTGATCGAGGTGCTGTGTCGCGCCCACGCCTCGTCGAAAAGCCAGGCGAAAACCATGGAGGCTTGCGCGAAGCACTCAGGCAAGACCATCCTGCTGGTCGACGACGAGGACTTCAGCCGCAAGTACGTGCGCACGGTGTTGATGACGCAGGGGTTCCAGGTGCTTGAGGCCCCCAACGGACAGATCGCCTTGAGTTTTTTGAACGATGCCTCGATGCATGTCGATGCGGTGATCACGGACATTCACATGCCCGACCTGAGCGGGATCGAGATCGCACACACCCTGCGTGCACGCCCCCGCCCACGGGGCACCATGCCCGTGATCGCGCTGAGCGCCCGTTCCGATGAGGCCATGATGTCGGAGGCACGCGAGGCGGGCATCAACGACTTTCTCATCAAGCCGGTGCAGTCGATAAAACTCCTTGAGTCGCTGAGCCGGCAGCTGGGTATCGCCATCAAGGATGTGAGGGTGGATGCCTTGCCGACCCCACAGGCGTCAGCGGCGGTGCACGCGCTCATCGATGTCGCCAGGCTGGACAGCTTGCGCCGGTTGGGCCTGATCAAGGCGGATCTCGCCCATGCGCTGGAGGACATGCGCACCAAGTTTGGCCAGTTGGCCGGCTATGTCGCGGCCAACGACATGGGGCGGGCGAAGACGCTGATGCATGCTTTGATGGGTCTGGCCGGACATTTGGGCGCCAGGGCGTTTCATGATGAATTGCGGGCGAGGTACGCCCTGATGGTGGAGACGGGGCAGTGGCCAGCAGATGGAGACTGGCTGCTCAAGCTGCGCCAGCTGTTCACCGACACGGATCGGCTGCTGCGAGCCCGCACGGGCGTCTGAACCCGAGAAAGGTCCGAGCCTTCTTTATTCCCATTTGGAATAAAGAAACAAGAACAAAGTCGTTTGGATTCTCAGGGTGGGCGCCCAGAATCTGACACATCCTGTTTCTTGCTTGGAGCTTTCCCATGAAAAACACCTTGCGCGCGGCGCTTGCCGCCGTCGCCCTGTCCACTTCTGCCCTGGCTGGCGCACAGACCACGCTGCTGAACGTCTCTTACGACGTGGCCCGTGAGTTCTACAAGGACATCAACGTGGCGTTCGCCGCGAGCTACAAGAAATCGACCGGCAAGGACATCAAGGTGGACCAGTCGCACGCCGGCTCGAGCGCCCAGGCGCGTGCCGTGGCCGATGGCCTGGAAGCGGATGTGGTGACCTTCAACACGACGACGGACGTGGACTTCCTGGCGGAAAAGGGTGTGGTGGCCAAGGACTGGCGCCAGAAATTCCCGAATGGCGCCGCCCCCACGACTTCGACCATGCTGTTCCTGGTGCGCAACGGCAACCCCAAGGGCATCAAGGACTGGGACGATCTGATCAAGCCTGGCGTGCAGGTGGTGGTGGTCAACCCCAAGACCGGTGGCAATGGCCGCCTGGCTTACCTGGCCGCCTGGGGCTATGTGCGCAGCAAGGGCGGCAGCGATGCCGACGCCGCCGAGTTCGTGGGCAAGCTTTACAAGAACGTGCCGGTGCTGGCGCGTGGTGGCCGTGACGCCACGGGCGTGTTCCTGCAACGCAATATTGGTGACGTGCTGATCACCTTCGAATCCGAGGTGGTGTCGGTGGACGCCGAGTTCGGCGCCGGCAAGGTCGATGCGATCCACCCCAGCGCGTCCATCGTGGCGGAGAACCCGGTGGCGATCGTGGAGCGCACGGTGAACAAGAAGGGCTCGGCCGCCGAGGCCAAGGCCTACCTCGATTTCCTCTACAGCCCGGAAGGCCAGGAGATCGCGGCCAAGCACAACATCCGCCCGCGCAACGAAGCGGTGCTGAAGAAGTACGCCTCGGCTTTCAAGCCGATCAAGCTGTTCAACGTGAGCGACTATTTCGGTTCGCTGGCTGAGGCGCAGAAGGTGCACTTCAACGACGGCGGTCAGTTCGACAAGCTGTACACGGTCGGCAAGTAACAAGGAAACACCCCCGCCACGCTGCGCGCGTCCCCCTCGAGGGGGCGGTGCCTGCGGCCCGGCAAATCCGGTTCCGCGGCACCTCTTGAACAAGCCACTTCTCGCGTTGCAGCGACCTGGACCCACGACATGACCACCGCCACGCTGCCAACCGCAGCCGCTCCAACTGAAACCCGTCGCCGCACGCGCCGCCGCGTGCTGCCGGGCTTCAACATCACGCTGGGTTTCACGGTTTTCTACCTGAGCCTGATCGTGCTGATCCCGTTGTCGGCCCTGTTCTTCAAGACGTTTTCGCTGACCTGGCCGCAGTTCTGGGAAGCCGTTACCGCGCCTCGCGTGCTGGCCTCGTACAAGCTGACCTTCGGCGCTTCGCTGATCGCCGCCACGGTGAATGCCGTGTTCGGCCTGCTGGTGGCCTGGGTGCTGGTGCGCTACAGCTTCCCCGGCAAGAAGATCGTGGACGCCTTGGTGGACTTGCCGTTTGCGCTGCCCACCGCCGTGGCGGGCATCTCGCTCACCGCGATCCTGGCGGGCAACGGCTGGATCGGCCAGTACACGGAGCCGCTGGGTCTCCAACTGGCCTTCAACCCGAATGGCGTGGTGATCGCGCTGATCTTCATCGGCCTGCCCTTTGTGGTGCGCACGGTGCAGCCGGTGCTCGAAGACTCCGAAAAGGAACTCGAAGAGGCCGCCACCTGCCTGGGCGCCACGCGCTGGCAGACCTTCAGCCGCGTGATCTTCCCGAGCATCGCGCCTGCCCTGCTCACCGGTTTCGCGATGGCGTTCGCCCGCGCGGTGGGTGAGTACGGTTCGGTGATCTTCATCGCGGGCAACATGCCCATGGTGTCGGAGATCACGCCGCTGATCATCATCAGCAAGCTGGAGCAGTACGACTACGCGGGTGCCACCGCCGTGGCGCTGGTGATGCTGCTGTTCTCGTTCGTGCTGCTGTTGCTCATCAACGGCCTGCAGACCTGGCAACGCAAGCGCTCCGGGGGGAACCTGCAATGAGCACCGCCACCTCTCCGCGCACCGCGCGCAAGGGCACGACCGAAGCGGCCTGGGTGCGCCGCACGCTGATCGGCATCGCGCTGCTGTTCATGGCGCTGTTCCTGGTGTTGCCGCTGGCCGCGGTGTTCACCGAGGCGCTGCGCAAGGGCTTCGACGCGTATTGGGAAGCGCTGAAGGACCCGGACGCGTGGTCGGCCATCCGCCTGACGCTGCTCACGGCCGCGATCGCCGTGCCGTTGAACCTGGTGTTCGGCGTGGCGGCGGCCTGGGCCGTGGCGAAGTACGAGTTCCGGGGCAAGTCCTTCCTCACGACGCTGATCGACCTGCCGTTCTCGGTGTCACCGGTGGTGGCGGGCCTGATCTACGTGCTGGTGTTCGGCGCGCAGGGCTGGCTGGGCCCCTGGCTGGCCGAGCACGACATCAAGATCGTGTTCGCCGTGCCCGGCATCATCCTGGCCACGATTTTCGTCACCTTCCCCTTCATCGCGCGCGAACTCATTCCGCTGATGCAGGCGCAGGGCAATGACGAGGAGCAGGCCGCGATCGTGCTCGGCGCCTCGGGCTGGCAGACCTTCTGGCACGTGACCCTGCCCAACATCAAGTGGGGCCTGATCTACGGCGTGATTCTCTGCAACGCGCGCGCCATGGGCGAGTTCGGCGCGGTGTCGGTGGTGTCGGGCCACATCCGGGGGCAGACCAACACCATGCCGCTGCACGTGGAGATTCTCTACAACGAGTACCAGTCCGTCGCCGCCTTCGCCGTGGCGTCGCTGCTGGCTTTGCTGGCCCTGGTCACGCTGGTGATCAAGTCGATCGCCGAATGGCAGATGGAGCGAGAACTGAAGGCGCTGGCCGAGCTGCCTCCCGAACGGCCCACGCCCGCCCAC